>DASYBN010000138.1:0-1605 GCA_036500785.1 Acidobacteriaceae bacterium | reverse complement strand
ACCATCGCACCGATGATCTCGGACGGCTGCGGAGCCCCGGGATCGATCGCCTTCGGTGCCGCACCGTCCTGGCTGCCAATGAACTCAACAAACTCTTCAAACAACATAGAGATCGTCCTCCTGGCGGCATTCCCCGCTCTTCGTTCCCGAGCACTACGCGGATTGCGTAGCTACCGTAAATGCGCGCACGATGCAGCGTTTTGCCAGTTCGACCTTGAAGCCGTTTTCGCTCGCAGGCCGTGCGTCCTTCAATGCCGCTTCCGCCGCTCTGTGGAAGGTTGCTGTGCTCGCGGCATGGCCTTGCAGCTCGCGCTCTGCCTCGCGAGACCGCCAGGGAACCGTACCGACCCCGCCCAGGGCGACACGCGCATGCTCGATCCTGCCGCCCTTCACCTTGACGACGATTGCCGCCGACGCAAGCGCGAACTCGTAGGCAGCGCGGTCGCGCAGCTTCAGATAATGCGATTGAGCACCAGCAATGGGAGGCGGCAGCGTCACACTCACAATCAGGTCGCCCGGTTCCAGAACATGCTCCCGGTTTGGTGTCGCACCGGGCTTCAGATAGAACTCCTGAATGGGAATGCTGCGTTTACTTCTCACGCCCTGCACCTGAATCATCGCTTCCAGCGCTGTCAGCGCGACATTCTGATCCGAAGGATTCGACGCGATGCAGTCTTTGCTGGTACCCAGGATGGCAAGCGTTCGGTTGTGGCCGCCAATCGCGGAACATCCCGTGCCAGGCTCGCGCTTGTTGCAGGCATGCGCCGTGTCACGGAAGTACATACAGCGGGTGCGCTGCAGCAGATTGCCCGCCGTGGTCGCCATGTTGCGCAGTTGCGGCGACGCACCGGAGAGCAACGCCTCAGAGAGCACCGGATAATCCCGCTGGACAGCCGGATGATGAGCGACCGTAGAGTTGCGTGCCAGCGCGCCGAGGACCAGGCCACCCCCGGGCGCCGTCTCGATACGCGCGAGTGGAAGAGCGTTGATGTCGATCAGTTGGTCGGGATGCTCCACATCGAGCTTCATCAGGTCGATCAGGGTGGTGCCGCCCGCCGCGAAGCGAACGTCTGCGCTCTGCTGTGCTGTCTTGGACCTTGCTCCCGCCTGAACTGCCTGATCCACCGTGGTCGGTCGGCTGTATTGAAATGTCTGCATTGTCACTCCGCTGCACTGCGAACGTGCTCCGGTGAACCTACGGTTTATGCGTCGCGGCGTACTGCTTGCACCGCTGTAACAATGTTGGGATACGCCCCGCAGCGGCAGATATTTCCATACATCGCCTGCTTGACGTCCTCATCGGAAGGTCCGACGGGTTCGCCCAGCAGCGCAACAGCGGACATAATCTGACCCGAGGTGCAATAGCCGCACTGATAGCCATCGTGTTCCACGAATGCGGCCTGCATCGGATGCAGATGCTCGGGCTGTCCGATACCCTCGATAGTCGTAATCTCGTCTGCCGAGTGCATCACGGCGAACGAGAGGCACGAGTTCACACGCTGTCCGTTCACGTGCACCGTGCAGGCTCCGCACTGCCCGTGATCGCAGCCCTTCTTCGTGCCGGGCAGGTTCAGGTTCTCCCGCAGACAATCCAGCAGCGTCGTC
>DASYBN010000137.1:0-2494 GCA_036500785.1 Acidobacteriaceae bacterium | reverse complement strand
TTTACCGTCTGTTCCCCGTCCGGGCGAGCGACCCGCAACTGATGCAGGCGGCCGTCACCCAACGCTTCGACAACCTTCGAACCGGTCCAGACCTCAATATTGGATTCACGACCGATCTCATCGATTAAGTATTTCGACATGGTGCTTTCGAGGGATTCGGCCCGAGCCAGGATGACGACGCGTCGAGCAAATTGACTGAAGGCCATAGCTGCCTGACCGGCAGAATTGGCGCCGCCGACCAGGAAAACCTCCTCGTCACGGCACGCCCGAGCCTCCGCGAGAGCCGCCCCATAGTACACGCCGGCACCGGTAAGCCGTTCCACACCAGGGACATCCAGCCGTCGCCAGTCTACCCCGGTGGCGATCAGGCAGGTTTGCGCGGAGACCTCGCGGCCATCGCCCATACAGACGAAGTGGTAACCCTGATCGGAGCGGAGGGACGCCGCACGGCCGGAGAGGAACTCAACGTTGAAGCGTACGGCCTGCTGATAGGCACGCTGGGCCAGCTCGGCGCCGCTCAGGCCGGTGGGGAAGCCCAGGTAGTTCTCGATACGCGAGCTGGTGCCCGCCTGTCCGCCGGGAGCTTCCTGCTCAATGACCAGGGTGCGCAGCCCCTCGCTGGCGCCGTAGACGCCCGCGGCGAGGCCGGCGAGGCCGGCGCCCATCACCACCAGGTCGTAGACGTCCTGTGAGGGCTGCGTGCGGAGGCCTATGCGCTCAGCCAACTGCGTCTGCGCAGGCTGTTCGACGTAACTGCCGTCCTGAAAGAAGAGAACGGGCAGTTTCGCGTCCGTGAGGCCGTACTGTTCCAGCAATTGCTGGGCCTCGGGTGAGTTCTCGACATCCAGCCACACGTAGGGAACGTAGTTTCTGGTGAGGAACTGGCGGACATTGTGATCGCGCAGTGCGTAGCGTGCACCGACCACCCGAAGTCCTTGAAAGGGAGCCTTGTGCGTCTCGGCCCAGGTTTCTATCAGATCGTCGACAACCGGGTAGAGTTTCTCCTCCGGAGGGTCCCACGGCTTGGTGAGGTAGTAGTGAATGTGAGCGGCATTGATGGCGCGGATTGCGGCCTCGGTGTCAGAGTAGGCGGTGAGCAGAGCGCGTTTCGCGTTGGGAAAGATCTCGATCGAACGCTCGAGAAACTCAGTCCCGTTCATGCCCGGCATGCGCTGATCGGAGAGGAAGAGGGCCACGGATTCGGAACGCTGCTTCAGTTGCGCGGCCAGATCGAGCGCGGCCTGTCCGGAGCTGGCGCGCAGGATGCGATAGCTCGCGGCATAGCGTCGGCGCAGATCCTGCACCACCGCCTCCAGGACGCTGACATCATCATCAATTGCGAGAATGACTGGCTTGCTCATCGACTCCCCAAACGTTCTGCCCTCCATTGCAGGAGGCGAAACAAGACTGCTCCTTTAGTGTAGTGCTTCGACGGCAGAGGTTGCAGCATGGCTGCGATGGTTGTAGAGGGCAACGAGCGCGCGAACGATGCATGACAGCGGCGTTGAAAACACGCAGGATGCGAAGGATGCGAAAGCGAATTTCCGGCCTAAGCCACACTCCCGTAACACTATCGTGGGGTTGTCGCTGTTGGGTCTATCACCGATCTTTAAGGGGCACGATTGCAGCAAGAAGTACGATCGGATGACCCGCCATGATATTAAAAAGCGTGCGTTCAGCGAGCGGTTCACGAGCAGCATAGAAAAGTTTTACCGAAATCTGCCGATATGTCTTGGTGACAGCGCATTCGTTGTGGGAAGTTAAGAGACGAAACTCTTATGCGAGACGAGTGTCTCTGGAGTGGATACGTGAATTGCGCACTCCAATCTGTCGGCAAGGGGCTTGTATAACGAGGCGCAATGAATAAGATCATTCTCGGTGACAATCAGGCAATCTTCCGCGCGGGCATCGCAAAGGTGCTGGCGGGCGAAGAGGACTTCCGCGTAGCTGCGCAGTGTAGCGACATGGCGCGGATGGTCCTGGCAGTGGACACCTACCGTTCTTCGATTGTGGTCTTCGCGTCCGCCTTACGCCCGGACATGGCTGACTTCATGAACCGGATCAAGGCAGCCGGCAGCCGCGCCGTGGTAATCGCGGAAAACGGCGAATCGGCCTCCTCCTACACCGCCCAGGGTGTGCGCGGTGTGGTCTACCGCAATACCACCGGCGCCGCGCTGGTGGATTGCGTGCACAAGGTGATCCATGGGCTTACCTGCGTGCAGCGCCCGGCCGACGCCGCACACAACGAGGACGAGGATTCAGTGGGTGCGCGCGTGCGCGACCGCCTGACGCCCAAGGAGATGAAAATCGTTGCCCTGATCGTGCAGGGCTGCAAGAACAAGGAGATCGCGCAGCGGCTCGGCACTACAGAGCAGGTGATCAAGAACTACCTGCGCTCGGTATATGACAAGACCGGCGTCTCCGACCGGCTGGAGCTTGCACTCTTCACGATTCATCACCGCATCCTTGCTGCCGCGGCGGCTGAAGCGGTGAA
>DASYBN010000136.1:0-3597 GCA_036500785.1 Acidobacteriaceae bacterium | reverse complement strand
CGATCGAGCTCTTTCGACGCGCACAACGCTCCGGAGCCTGCAGTCATGGACAAGTGCGTCCACTGCGGCTTCTGCCTGCCTGCATGCCCCACTTACGTTCTCTGGGGCGAAGAGATGGACTCGCCGCGCGGACGCATCTGGCTGATGCGCAAAGCCGCGGTTGGCGAGGCTCCGCTCGACGACGTCTTCCAAATCCACATTGACCGCTGCCTCGGCTGCATGGCCTGCATGACCGCCTGCCCCAGCGGCGTGGAGTACAACAAGCTGATCGAGGACACGCGCGGTCAGGTGGAGCGTCACACATCACGCTCGCTTGCCGACCGGCTCTTTCGCAAGCTGCTCTTCGCTACCTTCCCGCACCCGCGACGCTTGCGCCTTCTTGGTGTTCCACTTGCCATCTATCAGCGCAGCGGCCTCGAAACGATGGTTCGCGACAGCGGTCTGCTAAAGCTATTGCCTGAGCGCCTCCGCTCCATGGAAGCGCTGCTCCCACCGGTGCCACTGAATCCCTTCCACTCACTTCCGCGCACCGTCAGTTCAAATAACAAATCGCGCGGTCGCGTGGGCATGCTCACGGGGTGTGTCCAGGATGCGTACTTTGCCCACGTCAACGCCGCTACCGCACGCGTCCTCGCGGCGGAAGGCTTCGAGGTCATCATCCCGCAATCGCAATCCTGTTGCGGCGCGCTCATGGTGCACTCCGGTCTCGATGCGTCCGCCGCGGGATACGCCAGAAAGATGATCGCCACGTTTGAAGCAGCAAACGTCGACACCATCGTCATCAACGCTGCCGGCTGCGGCAGCACGATGAAGGAGTACGCTTACCTGCTGCGCAATGATCCCGCATGGTCCGCGCGAGCGGCGGCGTTCTCCGCAAAGTGCAAGGACATCAGCGAGGTTCTCGCCCCGGTCGAGCCCATCGCTCCTCGCTCGCCGATCAAACTGCGCGCCGCTTATCACGACGCCTGCCACCTGCGTCACGCGCAGGGCGTTTACGTCCAGCCGCGCGCACTCCTTGCTCAGATTCCCGAGCTCGTCGTCGAAGAGATCGCCGAACCGTCGCTGTGCTGCGGCTCAGCAGGCGTCTACAACCTGCTGCATCCTGAACCCGCGAATCAACTCGGCGACCGCAAGGTGTCGCACCTGCTCGCCACCGGCGCCGACGCGGTCATCAGCGCGAACCCCGGCTGCCTGCTTCAGCTCATGAATGGACTTCGCCGCCGAGGCCACGCCGAACTCCCCGCATTCCACATGATCGAGTTGCTTGATGCCTCCATCCGCGGTCTCACCGCCGACCAGCTCTTGCATGGCCCCCGTTCACTCCATGTCAACTGAAGCGCCCTGCGACGTGACGCGGTACGCATTCATCGGTGAAACTAATCGCGAGACACACTCATGACCGGAACCGACGAACTCCGCATCCTCGACGCCACGAACCAACTGCTTGACGCACGCCGCACCGGCAACGCCATCGCCGACCTTCCCGCAAACCTGCAGCCCCAGTCGCTCGACGAAGCCTACGCGATCCAGGACGGCATCGCCGCAGCGTTCGGAGACGTCGGTGGATGGAAGATCGGCGCGCCTTCGCCGGAGGCCACGCCGCTCTATGCTCCCATGCCGCGCGCATGGATCGCGGAGACCGGCAGCACCCTCGCCGGCGAGCGCTGGCGCTTCCGCGGCCTCGAAGCCGAAATCGCCTTCCTCGTCGGCCGCGATCTCCCGCCGCGCACGCAACCCTACACGCGCGAAGAGACGCTCGCCGCAATGGCCTCTTCTCATCCGGCGATCGAAGTCCTCGAGCCTGCCTTCGAAGATCCGTTCAAGGTTCCCCGCCTCGCGATGATCGCTGACCTCCAGATACACGGCGGCTTTGTGTACGGCCCCGCCGTTCCCAACTGGCAGTCCATCGACTTCACCAAAGAGACGGTCATGCTCGCCGTCGATGGCATCGTCCGCGTCGAGCGCACCGGCTCCAACACCTCCGGTGATCTCCTGCGCCTGCTATCGTGGCTCGCCAACGAAGGCGCCGCGCGCACCGGCGGCTTGCGCAAAGGACAATGGATCACCACCGGCTCGTGGACCGGCTATACTCTCGCCTCGTCCCGCTGCGCCGTAGAGGTCAACTTCTCCACCGCCGGACGCGTCGATCTCCGCTTCGCGTAAAGCTTCGGCGTTGTCTTTGCCTTTCTTTTCGTCATCCCCGAAGGGGATCTGCTTCTCGGTCGGATCACCACAACGCCACGAGGACCAACCATGACCCTTCCTCCCGGCACAGAAATCCACGCCACCACCGCCGACCGCTACTCCCGCGTCCTCACCACCGAAGCCCTTGCCTTCGCCATCGCGCTCCACCGCGAGTTCAACCCGCGCCGCAAGCAACTCCTCGCGGCACGCATCACGCGCCAGCAGCAGCTCGACTCCGGCATCCGCCCAGACTTCCTCCCGCAGACGCGTCAGATCCGCGAGACCGACTGGACCGTCGCAGCCATTCCCGCCGACCTTCAGGACCGCCGCGTCGAGATCACCGGTCCCGTCGATCGCAAGATGATCATCAACGCGCTCAACTCCGGCGCGCACGTCTTCATGGCCGACTTCGAAGACTCCACCACGCCCACCTGGGAGAACCTGCTCGACGGCCAGCTGAACCTCAGCGACGCAATCCGCCGCACGATCACCTTCGATGACCCCATCACGCACAAGCACTACGAACTCATCGACAACCCCGCTGTCCTCTTCATCCGTCCGCGCG
Organism: Acidobacteriaceae bacterium; assembly: GCA_036500785.1. Classification (GTDB taxonomy): domain Bacteria; phylum Acidobacteriota; class Terriglobia; order Terriglobales; family Acidobacteriaceae; genus Granulicella. Next base: position 848 of record DASYBN010000136.1, on the reverse strand, counting down.
GCTGGCACCTCGAAGAACGCCACATGCTCGTCGACGGCGAGTACATGTCAGGGTCCATCTTCGACTTCGCGCTTTATCTCTTTCACAACGCGCGCGAGCTGATGAGCCGCGGCTCCGGCCCCTATTTCTATCTGCCCAAACTCGAGTCGCACCTTGAAGCGCGCCTCTGGAACGACATCTTCGTCCGCGCGCAGGAACTGCTCAACATCCCGCGCGGAACGATTCGCGCGACAGTGTTGATCGAAACCATCCTCGCCGCCTTCGAGATGGACGAGATCCTCTTCGAGCTCCGCGAGCACTCCGCCGGCCTCAACTGCGGCCGCTGGGACTACATCTTCTCCTTCATCAAAAAGCTCGCCGCCGACACCTCCGTCCTCCTCCCCGACCGCGCCCAGGTCACCACGACCACGCACTTCATGCGCAGCTACTCCCTGCTCTGCATCAAGACCTGCCATCGCCGCCGCATCCACGCCATGGGCGGCATGTCCGCCTTCATCCCCATCAAGTCCGACCCCGAAGCCAACGAGCGCGCCCTCGCCCAGGTCCGCGCCGACAAAGAGCGCGAAGCCTCCGACGGCCACGACGGCACCTGGGTCGCGCACCCCGGCCTCGTCCCCGTCGCCAAAGAGGTCTTCGACCGCCTCATGCCAATTTCAAAAAGCCCGAATCAAATCGACAAGCAACTCCCCGACTACCACCCCACAGCCGCCGACCTGCTCGCCATCCCCTCTGGCGCGATCACCGAAGCCGGCCTCAGGCAGAACATCGCCGTCGGCCTCGGCTACGTCGAAGCCTGGCTTCGCGGCATCGGCTGCGTCCCGCTCTTCAACCTCATGGAAGACGCCGCG
>DASYBN010000135.1:0-2037 GCA_036500785.1 Acidobacteriaceae bacterium | reverse complement strand
CCGGCTGCCAAGAATTGAGACGCTAAACTGATGTTTCGCTCCTCCATCACGGCTTCGATCCAGTCCAGCATGTGCTGCTGTGGATGCTGTTGCTGTGGCCCGGTACGGGTGAGCGGATGAGCGAGTCGAGGCGGTAAACGCCGGAAGAAACATCGACCCTCGGACCCACCCAAGGCCGCCAGCCGGGTGGGTTTTCAAGTTAAGCGCCCGGGATCAACGAACTCATCAAAGAAAGATAAGGCAGGTATAAACAATGTCTCTCCGCATCAACGACATCGCTCCTGACTTCACCGCTGAAACAACGCAGGGACCGATTCACTTTCACGAATGGATCGGCGATAACTGGGCGGTTCTGTTCTCGCACCCGAAGGACTTCACGCCGGTCTGCACGACGGAGCTGGGCGCGGTTGCGGCGCTGGAGGACCAGTTCGCCGCACGCGGCGCCAAGGTGCTCGGGCTCTCGGTCGATCCGCTGGAGTCGCACAAGCGCTGGGAGAAGGATATCGAGGAGGTCAGCGGACATCCGGTGAAGTACCCGGTGATCGCCGACCCGGAGCTGAAGGTCGCCAAGCTTTATGACATGCTGCCGGGTGACGCGGGCGAGAGCTGCGAAGGCCGCACGCCCGCCGATAACGCGCCGGTGCGCACAGTGTTTGTGATCGGACCGGACAAGCGCATCAAGCTGCACCTCGCGTATCCGATGACGACGGGCCGCAACTTCGACGAGATCCTGCGCGTGCTGGATTCGATGCAGCTGACTTCGAAGCACAAGGTGGCCACGCCGGCGAACTGGAAGCAGGGCGACGATGTGATCATCACGGGCGCGGTTTCGAATGAGGAGGCCGCGAAGATCTTTCCGGGCTATAAGACGGTGAAGCCTTACCTGCGCACGACGACGCAGCCGCAGTAAAGGAACGGATCAGGGATTAGAGTGGTGGGCTGTAGTCCCTGATCCTGTTTCTTGATGAGCACCGGTGGCGAAGTGGCTAACGCGCTGGTCTGCAAAACCAGTATTCGCCGGTTCAATCCCGGCCCGGTGCTCCAATAAATTCAACAACTTATGCCGATAGACCACTATTGATGGGGGCCCGAATGTGGCCGATTTTGTGCCATTCCCAACCGGAGTCTCCAACGGAATCGTGCGGAGAGCATCATTGGTTTGGGAGATAGCACGGGATGTGTTATCAGGAGGCGCGATAACCAATGCCGGGCTTCACTCCGCGGCGCTGGGCACAGTTCCGTTCTAGTCAGGAACCACAAGCAGGTAGAAGCCGGGCGTTGTTCCGTACATCGCCCGATATCCGCAAAGCTGTCGGTCTCATATCGAGGACCTGGTAGACGCCGACCCTTTCCCGAAGTTTGGTACCTGAACGACAGCCGGACTCTGGTCGAGAGCGACGATGCTGGCCCCGTAGACAACATCTTGGTTTAGGCAGCCTACCCCAGCGTTCCGCAGGGGCAACGTAATCGGAGAGCATGGCCAACGCATTCAGAGGAGCGAATGGAAGATCGTTCATGATGCCCCGCTCGGGCTTTGGCGAACGCTAGGCAGTTGTATGCGTTCAAAATCGGCCACGCCCAGAAGTAGATGTCCCGGGCAAGCATCGGCATGGCGGCAACCATTGCATATAAACGCAAGAATGGAAATTGCTAAGACTCGCTTTGCATGGAGGCCTTCCAGACAGGATTTGCCTGTGGCCGCTATTGCCGGGTCTGTCCTGCTATTCCGATCCAGGAAGATTGCAGGGGATTGTGAGCACAGCATCTGTGGTTCTTCGCATTGGTTGATGAACTCCCGCTCAGATCCAATAGCCTCGGTCTATTTCGTGGGCAAGAAGACGTTGAGACACGTGACGCTGAAGACGAGAATCTTGCCGGAGGTGCGAAGCTGCACGCTGTACTGCGCCTCGTAGCGCACGTCGTAGGCCAGGTGGTGCTTGATGTCGGTGTACTTCCATTCCCCACCAGAGCCGAAGGCGCGGTCGAGCTCGCCGCGAACCACTGGATTGATGCCACTGCCAGTGTCGGCGGACAGCT
>DASYBN010000134.1:0-2786 GCA_036500785.1 Acidobacteriaceae bacterium | reverse complement strand
CACTGATCTCCGCCTCGATGCACGCCTTCATGCGCTCCTGGCGCAGGACTTCCATCGCCCGCAGGCCATGTGGGGAGACAGTGCCGCAGGACGCAACGAGCCGCTCGACGTCGTGATCCCTCTCTTCCTCTCGCAGTACGGTACGGTCACCGCGCAGGACAATCGCTACATCACGATCGACGGTTGCGTACCCAGCTTCTGCGCCGCGCATGGTCTGCTGTGGGTCGATCTCGGCACACCGCATCCGCTCGTCATCTTCGCTGCCGTGAACTGGTCACCCGAATCCCACACCACCGACGAGACTGCCGCCAACTACGAGCTGTGGCTCTTTCCCAACCGCGAGCTCTCGGCCAACGCGCTTCCGCTGCCGCTCACTCTGGCGCTCGCGCACTGGGACGCACGACTCGCGGCCGGGCATCGCCTCGTCCCGCACATTGAACACGCTGTGCTGATTGAGCCCAGCGGCACTCCGTATCCTCTCAATCCCGCGCTCGCCGGAGCGAACACGCTCGCTCCGCAACCTGACACGACGGCGCAGGACAATCAACCCGCGCACAGCACCGAACTCAAACCTCACAACTGAACTCATGACGCTGCGCCCACTCCAACTCGTCATCGCGCTCGGCCTCGCTGGCATCTTTCCAGCGATCGCTCAGTCGACGCACGTTGAGGATGATTCACTCGACGCCGCGTGGGCCAAAACCTACGCAAAGGACTGCGGCTCCGCCATGAAACATCCGTGCCCGCCGTCCACGAATGGGTATGAGAATGAGTTCAACGGCGACCGGCGCTTACCTGAACTTCTGCGCCGCTCACTTCCGCAACGCGAATCCTGGTGGGTCAATGGATACGCCGGCTCCGCTCTTGTTAGCAGCATCGTGCAGCAGTTCATCGGAGTTCCGGGCGATCTGATCGTCGATGAGGATCGGTATGTCACGGCCAGCGGCTGCGTACCACGAGATTGTGGCGATGGCGGCATGCTTTGGATCGACACGGCCGAGCAACCGGCCACGGTCGTCTTCATCGCGCACGGCGCAATCGAGGGCTTCAAGGACGCAGGAGACCATCTCTGGCTGTACACCAGCAAGCCAATGAACTTCGAGGCGCTTCCAACCGACCTCCTTCGCAGCTTGGATCGCTGGCACAAGAGCACTGTCAGCCGATACGACCCACAACACATCACGCTCGCTACCCTCGTTCAGCCCAACGGGCGAATGCACGACCTCACCTACGACATGTTGTCTTACAAGCAGAACGCACCCCAGTTTCACCCCGCCGGAGCAAAGCAATGAACGCACCACGCACAATGTTTGAGAAGGTCTGGCAGAACCACGTCGTCGCCGAACCCGAAGGCGAGCCGACGATCCTCTACATCGACCTCCAGCTCGTCCACGAGGTCACCTCGCCGCAAGCCTTTGACGGCCTGCGCCTCGCCGGCCGCAAGCTACGCCGCCCCGATCGCCACATCGCGACCGTCGACCACAACGTGCCGACCACCTCCACGCACGACCGCCTCGTCATCGCCGACCAGATTGCCGATGCACAAATTAAAGCCCTCCGCAAGAACTGCGCGGAGTTCGGCATCGAGTTCTTCGACGTGCAGGACGCATCGCAGGGCATCGTGCACATGATCGGCCCCGAGCTCGGCGCCACCAAGCCCGGCATGACAATCGTCTGTGGCGACTCGCACACCTCCACACACGGAGCCTTCGGTGCACTCGCGTTCGGCATCGGCACGAGCGAAGTGGAACATGTCATGGCGACGCAGACGCTCCCACAATCGAAACCCAAAACGTTCCGCATCAACGTCGAGGGCGAGCTCCCCTACGGCGTCACCGCGAAGGACATCATCCTCGACATCATCGGCCGCATCGGCACAGACGGTGCTACAGGCTACGTCATCGAGTACGCCGGCTCCGCCATTCGCGCGCTCTCGATGGAAGGCCGCATGACTATATGCAACATGAGCATCGAAGCCGGCGCTCGCGCCGGCATGATCGCTCCCGACGAGACGACCTTCGCCTACCTCAAAGGCCGCCGCTTCTCACCCAAGGGTGAAGCATGGAATCGCGCCGTCGAGAGCTGGCGGTCACTCGTCACCGATCCCGGCGCGACCTTCGACCGCGAGCTCACCATCGACGCCACGAAGCTCGTCCCCACCGTGACCTGGGGCACCTCGCCCGGCATGGTCACCACCATCGACGGCACCGTTCCCTCGCCCGAAGACGCGCCCACCGAAGCCGACAAGAAATCCTTCACCCGTGCACTCGAGTACATGGGCCTGCAAGCGGGGACAAAGCTTGAAGACATTAAAGTCGACGCCGTCTTCCTCGGCTCCTGCACCAACGCGCGCATCGAAGACCTCCGCGCTGCTGCCAAGGTTGTCCGCGGCCATCACGTCGCCACCACGGTGCGCGCAATGGTCGTCCCCGGCTCACAGCGTGTCAAACATCAAGCCGAGGAAGAAGGCCTCGACACGATCTTTACAACCGCAGGTTTCGAGTGGCGCGAGCCCGGCTGCAGCATGTGTCTCGGCATGAACCCCGACATCCTGCAACCCGGCGAACGCTGCGCCTCGACCAGCAACCGCAACTTCGAAGGCCGCCAGGGCCGCGGCGGCCGAACGCATCTCCTCTCGCCCGAGATGGCCGCCGCCGCCGCCATCACCGGTCACCTCACCGACATCCGCAAATGGGAGTTCGACAACAACTCGCGTAACTAACCGCTGTCATCCTGAGCCATAGGCGAAGGATCCCCGTATTTCGATCGGATCACCAAGGACGAAT
>DASYBN010000133.1:0-6391 GCA_036500785.1 Acidobacteriaceae bacterium | reverse complement strand
CCGGCATCAGCTTCGCTCTAGTCGCCGTGGAAAGGGCCTCGTAGGCGGAATATTCACCTTCACGGCCACGAAGCACTGGAATGTAGACAGGACTGTTTGCCATAGTCGAATCGACCTCACGACCGTAATTCGAGGCTCAGGTTGGTGAAGCGGGAAGCTCCCATAAGGTCTGGGAAAAGAGAAAGATGATTGATGTTCATCCTATCTAGCGACCGAAGACAGCTTGTGCGATCCTCGTCCGGAATCTCGATTTTGATCAGGATGTACTCTGGTGAATCTTCGAATGCGTCTGCAATCCAGTCTTCGATAGAAGCCCCGATCGGGGCGCGCGAAAACAGCCCGCTCTGACTGACCAATCTGGCGTTCTCATCCGAGAGAGGCTCAATGAATTCGATGATTGGAAGCCTTGACCCCTGCTCTTCATCCATGCCGACCAATGAAGCTGACTTTCTAAAGACCGCGTCTTGATGTAGGGCATAGACGGCGCGAAATTCCGTGCCGTCCTGGGTCAACTCCTCGAATGAGAAATAGGCGGCGGCGAACGGCGAACGGGTCCAGTCCAATAGAGGGGTAGCCAATCCGAAGTGCTGCCCGAGCGCCCACCATTCGATCTCGCTCAACTGTTCGGGGTTCATGCCGCGTCGCCCACGAGCGGCGTATCGGAAGGTCGTCAGGTGCGCTTCGGCTTCCTTCTCAAGTTGCTCGGGATGTTTTGACAGATAACCCAACTTTCCAAACAGCCTGTCTAACGTAGTGCTTAGGGCCCAGTCGGCCCGTCGTTGCCCACGCCAGATGTAAGGTGAACGCGGCAGGCCGTTGCTCTTGAAGAGATCGGACTCTAAGAATGCGTAGAATTCCGGCCACGCTTCAAGTCGGAATGTCGCCGAGCCGTCGCCGGAGGAGATGAGGATTGGCTTTGGCTGGCACGCCTGCTGTTGGACCCTGCATTGGATTCGCTCACAACAGCTTACTGCAGCATCGTGCGTTCTGAGTGTGCGTTTCTAAGCATCACTTCCGTCCAAACCGATTCAGATCGCTCGCGAAGGACTGTGTCAGCATAGAGGGAGATGAGCGAGAGTGAGGAGCGAATGCCCGCGCCTGCTACCCCGAGAGCTGCGGCGGCGTGGCAGTATCGGGATTTTCGGTTCTATTCGGCGGCGCGGCTGGTGGGGATTGTGGGGGCCGAGGCGCAGGCCGTCGGCGTTGCGTGGGAGATCTATCAGCTGACGCACTCCGCCCTGGCGCTGGGGTATACGGGGCTGGCGCTGTTTCTCCCCGGGCTGTTCTTTACGCTGCCGGCGGGTCATGTGGCGGACCTGTTCGACCGCAGGACGGTGCTGCTGAGCTGCTATGTGCTGCAGTTTGGCGCGTCGCTGTGGCTGCTGCGCATGACGATGCATGGCGTGACCAACGTGGCGTGGGTGTACGGCGCGCTGCTGCTGATTGGGCTGGGCCGATGTTTCAGCGGGCCGGCGGCGTCGGCGCTGGTGCCGATGCTGGTCCCGAAGGAACACTTTGTGAATGCGGTCACGTGGGGCTCGGCGATCTTTCAGATTGCGACGGCGACGGGGCCGATGTTTGGCGGGATTCTGTTCACGGTATCGCTCGCGGGCACGCGCTGGGCACGATGGGAGGGCGCGCCGCTCGTGTATCTGTTCACGCTGTGCTGCATCGTGGTGTACCTGTGCCTGATTGCAATGATTCGGCCGCGCGGCGCGGCGGAGAAGCGCGGGTTCTCGCTGAGCACGATGGCGGCCGGGCTGAAGTACGTCATGCACACGCGGCTGTTGCTGGGGTCCATCTCGCTGGACCTGTTCGCGGTGCTGCTGGGCGGCGCGGTGAGTCTGCTGCCAATCTTTGCGGCGGACATTTTGCACTCGGGTCCGCATGGGCTGGGGCTGCTGCGGGCGATGCCGAGCGTTGGCGCGCTGTCGGTGTCGATGACGCTGCTGGCGCGGCCGATGAAGCGCAATGCGGGCAAGAAGATGCTGGCGTGTGTGGCGATCTTCGGCGCGGCGACGGTGGTCTTTGGGCTGAGCCGCAACATCTGGCTGAGCTGCGCGGCGCTGCTTGTGGTGGGCGCGAGCGACATGATCTCGGTGGTGGTGCGCTCGAGCGTGCTACAGCTGGCGACGCCGCATGAGATGCGTGGGCGCGTCTCGAGCGTGAACTGGCTGTTTCTCGGCGCGAGCAACGAGCTCGGCGAGTATGAGAGCGGGCTGACGGCGCACTGGTGGGGCGCGGTGCGGGCGGTCGTGATCGGCGGCGTGGCCAGCATGGCGATCACGGGGCTGTGGGCGGTGTTCTTCCCCGCGCTGCGGCGCGCAGACAAGCTGGACGCCGAGCATCTGATCGCGCTCGAGCGGGAGTTGAGCTCGACGGAGCCGGTGCGGTGAGGGACGCAAGTCAGGAGTTGGGTTAGGGAGTTAGGTGTCGGGAGACTAACGGGCTGGTTTTGCGGAACTACAAGCTGCTGGCATGTTCTGGATGGTGGGTGCGAGGTCACGCCAGTAGTCGCTTGCTTTGAGTGTGGAACAGAAGTCGGCGAGGCTGGGATCGGGGGCGGTTTGCGCGTCCGGACCAGCGTCGCTAAGGAACTTCCATGCAAGATCGGAATGCCCGGTGTAGATGAGGTGCAGGACTTCGCTCCATAGATCGGTGCGAAGGTCGTTCGCCATGTTTTTCCGCTTGAGCGCGAGGTCGTTCTTCACTGCGGACATAGCTTTGTCCCAGTCTTCCCTAGTCGGGGCGGGCTGACGCATTTTGTCTGGGGCGAGATGAAAGCCTGCGCCGTTCTTGTCGTCGCGGTATTCAAGGATGGCTGGTTCCACCGGCGAGCCAGCGAAGGAGCCGTACCAGTAGGCAAAGATGTAGTCCTCCGAGAGGTAGTAGTAGAGGCCAGTGTCATCGAGCTTCGCAAAGTGAGAGAGGTCCGCGTCCCGTGCGTCGATTGTTGCGAGCAGTTTGAACTGAGGCCGTAGCTCGAAGATGTAATCGGTGCGGCAGCAGTGTGCGCCTCCTGACCAAGCAGAGATGAGCATGTCCGGCCGTCCGCGCCCGGTGAGGTCGGTACCGTTTGGAACGGTTGGAATGGGCCCTTCTTTATTCGCTTTCTGGCCGAGCGTGTAGGGGCCATAACCGTCTTGCGTCCTCTGGAACAGGACTTTGCCGTTTGCAGCGGCTCGAATGCACTCCTGTTCGTTGGCGATATTCTCGAACGTCTGGAATAAGACGCCGGAGACAAGGGCCGAGTCGGTGAGATAGCGCCGGGTGCATATCTGACTTGGGTGGGCCACGGGGTCTTTAGCGCGCGAAGCAGACGTCTGCATCGCCTGTAACGAACGCAACGATGTTGAATGCAATCTTCGCAATGTACTGAACTCTAGGCAGCATCTGCTTGGTGATCGACGCCTTTCCCGTTTGCTACCGGAAACGATATCCCACCCTGTCGCGTAGTTCGGCGAAGAGATCACTAACCACTAACGACTAACCACTAACTACTGCTCTTCAGTACTGGCCGTAGCGGCCTTTGACCGAGCCGAGCAGCGCCTGGGAATCGAACGCCACGCCGTCTTTAAAGACCAGCTCGGTGTTTTCGATGTCGTTGATGTTGGTGGCAGGGTTGCCTTTCACGACGACGAGGTCGGCGTTCTTGCCCTCGGCGATGGAGCCGATGTGGTCGGCGCGGCCCTCATAGGTGGCGCCGTTGAGCGTGCCGATCCTGATGGCTTCGAGTGGCGTGAAGCCGGCGGTGACGAGTAGCTCGAGCTCGCGCTGGTCGCCGTAGCCGGGGAGAGTGCCGCCGTCACCGGTGGGGTCAGGGCCAGCGAGCAGGAGGCCACCCGCTTCAACGAACGCGTGCTCCATGGCCATGTCGTTCTTGAACTCCTGCGCGCGGAGTGCCGTCGCTTTGGGATCTGCGGCGGCGCGCGCGAGCTCAAACTTGCGGATGTCGTCGTAGGCCTCGCGCGCAGGCGGGGACATCGCGACGGCGAGGCGCGGGTCGACGCGGAGGTGCTCGGGATCGTCGCTCTGAAACACGGGCAGCGTGGAGGTGACGGCGACGTGATGCTGCACGAGCAGCGCGATGAGCGCTTTGCCTTCGGGCGTGTCGGGCGTCATCTTCGCCATCGTGGGGCCGCCGGCGGTTCGCGGGCAGAGGTCGGGCTGCTTGCCAGGATCGAGCTGCGTGTTTACGAAGAAGCCGTGCTCGAGGTTGTCGATGCCGAGCGCGACGGCTTCGGGGTAAGTGACGGCGCAGAGGTGGCCGGTGAGTTTGAAGCCAAGCTTATGAGCCTCGTCGATGGCGGCCTTCAACTCGGCGCGCGTGATGTTCATATAGGCTTTGAAACTCGTCGCGCCCTGCGCGGCCCAGAAGTCGACGGTAGCCTTTGCGTCGGCCGCGTCCTTCAGGTTGTGCATCTGGATGAACCGCGAGTTGGGGCCTTCGAGGTAGGGCGCGGTGACGTCGAGGTGTGGGCCCGGGAGTTGGCCGGCGTCGATCTCGCGACGCAGGTTGAGGTCGACGTAGGGCTCGACGGAGCCGGTGGTGCGGAGCGTCGTGACGCCGGCGCCGAGGTAGAGGCGCGGCGAGGAGAACAGCATCTCGGGCACGATGAGCGGCGGATCCCACTTGCCGTCGGCTTGAAAGTTAGGACGCGCGATGTAGTACATGTGGTCGTGCATGCCAACGAGCCCCGGAAAAACAGTGCGGCCGGTGAGGTCAATGTGCAGCGCGGGCGGGCAGTCGGCGCAGGACCAGGTGGACATGTGACCCTGGTTGATCTGCATCTGATTAGCCGTGAGAATGGCGGCGATCTTGCCGTCAGAGAGGATCACGGTGGCGTCTTCAAGCGGCGCCGCGCCGGTGCCGTCGATGACGCGAACGTGCTCGAGCCAGAGGGTGTTCTTGGCCGTGTCGTACTTCACGAACTTGGCGACGGCGGGCGCGAGGGTGACGGGCGCGGAGTCTTCGATCACACGCTCGGGCTGCTGGGCGGGTGTTTGTGTGATGGCGGGGACGGACAGGACAACCAGCAAGCAGAAAGTTCGCATTAAGCCTCACGCATTGATATTGCTTATTGTTTCTGGAACGAGATTCCATAGTCAGGATCGGCCGCGATAGTAATACCCCACAGGAGATCTCGACTGATGGAAGGAACAGCTCCGCCAACGGGGTCGCCTTTGTGATCATGCTCGACATCCAAGAACGGCTTCAGCACCAAGATTCCATGCGACGCACTTTGTCCGGCGAACAGGTCTAGCCTCCACGTCCCCTTTATGCTCGCCCGCGTACCATCATTCCTCACTACAGTTTGATCGAAACTATGATCCGGGTGCAGGATGAGATTTGACTTACCCCAATCTGCATTGGCTTCGTAGGTTCCTCGCGCGTCCTGATCTGTGAGTGCACGAAGACAGCAGCCACCAAGCGAGCCGCAGATGAGAAACGCACCAAAAACTCGCACCGGGCGCATTAGGCTCAATCTCCTCCGCTTACATGGGCAAAGGTCGTCTCACATCGAAGTTTTCGCACAATACAGTGTGCCGCGATAATAGCGCAGCATCGAGGGATTGCGGCGGGATGCGGCGGTTGATCGATCTTGGTGAGGCTGACAGAATCAAAGCTGCGGAGGATGCGGATGACCAACGGGATGAAGATTGCGCTGGGCGTGACGGGAGTTTTTGTGCTGGCGATCGGCGGACAGCTGCTGTGGCTGCACCATAGGAATGTGGTCGACGAGAACACGCAGGTGCCGCGCCAGAACCAGTTTGTGACGCCCAAGATGACCATGGACGACGGCGTGTTTCTGCATAAGGAGCGTCCGGACTCATTGAAAGACGAGCGCACGCTGATCGGGAAGAAGATCTGGGTGAGTGCGGGCGGGCAGATGGACTACTACAAGGACATCAGCAAGCACGTGGACTACGCCAAACCGGTGGGCGTGCTGCTGGGCGCAGAGCCGCTGGTCATCGAGGATGTGTTTGAGCAGAAGGCGCCGGCGAACTCGCGGGCGACGTTCAGGATTGCGCCGGGGCAGCGGCAGGTGCTGTTGGCGTTCACGATGCCGAAGTCAAACGATCCGAGAACGGAGTATGCGGTGCCGGTGGGCAACTTCGATGGCGGTGTCTACAACTTCTTCACCGATGAAATCTTCTTCTATGACGATCCGCGCGTGCTCTACAAGCACTGGGGCCCGGATATGTGGTCGCACATCGACAAGCACGAGGCCGTGCTGGGCATGAGCGAGAACCAGGCGATGATGTCGCTTGGACAGACGATTACGCCGCACGGAGACACTGTCGGCGACCGCAGCGTCACCTACGACAACAACGGTCACCCGGTGACGATCGATTTCGAGCACAACAGGGCGGTGAAGATAACGCCGGG
>DASYBN010000132.1:0-4853 GCA_036500785.1 Acidobacteriaceae bacterium | reverse complement strand
TCCTCTCAGAGAAGCTTTTGAAATTTGGGTTCAGGAGCCGTGCTGCTGGCCATGGATCGGGTCGACACGGCGTGCAGGCGCAATGAGTCCGAACACCTAAGTATCGCGGATTTTGCCGGTTTGCGCAAATGCAGCGTCAATTCCCAGAGCGGGGGAAAAGAAAGCGCAGAATCTGGTCGAACCGTCGGGCCCAGGCGTCCTCGTTGTGCAGGCCGTTGGGGATGCGGAGGTATTTGAGGTCCACGCCGTCGCGCCAGCCGCGATCGACGAGGCGGCGATGCAGCAGATCAGTGTCGCGCAGGTGGCGCAGGCCTTCGGCGGTGCCCATATCCAGCCAGATGCGAAGCTCCGGGCGAACGCGTCCGGTGGAAACCGTGCGCAAAATGCAGCGGTTATCCCACCAGATGCTCGGCGAGAGCACGGCGAGCCTTGAGAAGACATCCGGATACGTGAAGCCGAGATACAGCGAGATGAGTCCGCCGAGCGAGGAGCCGCCGATGCCCGTGTTCGCTGCGTCAGGCAGCGTGCGGAAGGTGCGGTCGATGAGCGGCTTGAGCTCTTCGGTGAGCAGCCGGCCGTAGAGGTCGCCGTCGCCTCCGCGAAGCCGCATGTCGCGCGAGGGCGTGTACTCCGCCATGCGGCGCAGCCCGGTGTTGTTGATGCCGACCAGGATGACGGGCTCGATCAGGCCGTCGCGGGTGAGACGGTCGGCGGTTGTGTGGACCCGCCAGGTGTGATCAGGGATGTAGGAGGTGCGGCCGTCGAAGAGGTTTTGACCGTCGTGAAGGTAGAGGACGGGGAATCGGCGCGCGGGGTCGTTGATGTAGGCTTCGGGCAGGTAGACTTCGATGTCGCGATCGTCGGGCAGGAAACGCGAGTGGAACTGCTTCAGAACCAGATAGCGCGGATTGTTATCGAGTTCGTGGCCGGGCGAGGTGTCGTTGTCGGGACGCGGCGCAGGCTCAAGCGGCGCGAAGACTGCGGGAGGACTCTGCTGCGGCGAGTCCTCGGAGGTGACGTTGGTCGAGGCGGTGGGGGAGTCGAGAGTCAAATCGACGATGCGGTCCTGTCTGGGGATTCGGGGGAAAGATGAGTCCTCAGGGTATCAAAACACGGACGAGCTCTCAGGATCGTGGAGGGCCGCATGAGACGCGAGTATCACAAGTGGTACTCGCCGGAGCTCGGCCGCGAGATGGAGATGCTGGTGTTCGGCCATGGTGGTCTGCCGGCGATTGTGTTTCCGACCTCGCAGGCGCGCTTCTATGAGTTTGAAGAGCGCGGCATGGTGGGCGCGGTAGCGGACAAGATCGACCGCGGCGAGGTGCAGCTTTTTTGCGTGGACTCGCTGGACAGCGAGAGCTGGTACAACCGCAACGTAGGGCCTCGATGGCGTATTGCACGACAAGTCCAGTACGACAAATACATCGTGCATGAGGTGGTGCCGTTCATTCGGCATCACAATAGACAGCCGCACCTTGTGACCGTGGGCTGCAGCTTCGGCGGGTTCCATGCGGTGAACTGTGCGCTGAGGCATCCGGATGTGTTTACGGGATTTCTGTCGATGAGCGGAGCGTTCGATCTGAAGAGGCTCGGTTTCCTGCAGGGTTACTACGACGAGGACGTGTACTTCAATCAGCCGCTGGATTCGCTGCCGAATCTGGGCGATCCGTGGTTCCTCGACCAGATGCGCAGGAGGACTTACGTACTCGCGACGGGTGTGCATGACCAGTGCTGGAACGACAACGAGCGGCTAGCCGCGATCATGCGCGCGAAGGACATCCCGGTGCGGCTGGATGTGTGGGGAGACAATACGGGCCATGATTGGCCGTGGTGGCAGCGGATGCTTCAGGTGTATCTGTGAAGGGCAGAGAGTAGACAGTAGAGTTTCAGACAGTAGAGGAAAACAGATGAAGAAGATTGGCGTGCTGTTTGGGATGGAGAACACGTTTCCGGGAGCGCTGGTGGAGCGCATCAACTCGATGGAGCTGGACGACATTCGCGCCGAGTTTGTGCAGGTGGGCGGCGTAAAAGAGGCGGACCCGAGCGGATATGCAGTGATCGTCGACCGCATCTCGCATGACATGCCGTTCTATCGCGCGTTCCTGAAGAACGCGGCGCTGACGGGGACGCAGATTATCAATAATCCGTTCTGGTGGTCGGCGGACGATAAGTTCTTCAACTACTCGCTGGCAAAACAGCTGGGCGTGGCGGTGCCGCGGACGGTGCTGCTTCCGCATAAGCTGTTTCCGCCGGAGATCAATATTCAGTCGGTGCGGAATCTGGAGTTTCCGCTGAACTGGGATGCGATCTTCGACTACATCAAGTTTCCAGCGTTTCTGAAGCCGCATGACGGCGGCGGATGGCGCGATGTGCATCATGTGCACAATCCGGATGAGTTCTTCCGCGCGTACGACGCGACGCGTGATCTGTGCATGACGCTGCAGGCCGCGGTGAACTTCAACGAGTACTTCCGCTGCTATGTGGTGGGGCAGAAGGCTGTGCAGATAATGCCGTACGATCCGCGCAGGCCGCACCATGAGCGGTATGTGCTCGACCCGCCGGAGTATCCGAAGGGGTTGCTGGAACGCGTGGAGCGCGATGCTCTGACGCTGTGCCGGGCGCTCGGCTATGACCTGAACACGGTGGAGTTTGCGGTGGAAGATGGCGTGCCGTATGCGATCGACTTCATGAACCCGGCGCCGGATGCGGACGTGCACTCGGTGGGACAGAAGAACTTTGACTGGATTGTGGACAAGGTTGCGAACCTCGCGATCGAAAAAGCGAAGATCGCGGGTGCGCCGCCAAGGGATCTGAAGTGGTCGAGCTTCCTGGGTCATGAGGCGAGTGGGAAGGCTGCGTCGAAGAAAGCTGCGGCGAAGGCTGATAAGGACTCGGGAACGAAGGCAGCGATTGCGAAGAATGCAGCGGAGAAGCGCGAAGTCAAAGCAGCAGGGAAGAAGCGGGCCTCGAAGAAGAGCACGGCTGTGTAACGCGGCTTACGTGAGGAGATTGTATGAGTGACGGGAAGAGTGCAGAAGCGAGAGGCAAGCGGCTCTCGGGCGCGGCGGCGAAGAACATGGAACGCGATGAGCCGCTTAAGGTGAAGGCGGACGCGGAGAACAGAAAGGCTGCGAATGTGAAGGCGTCCACGATAGAAACCCGGCGGGCGCAGCTGCCGCCGAATAAGCGATAAGCGCTGTCGTTAAGTACGTCGAGCCAAAGGCCTTCGGGAGGAATGATGCGGCCGAGTTTTTCGCTGGGGATTGAAGAGGAGTACCAGACGATCGATCCTGAGACGCGCGATCTGCGCTCGCACATTGCGACCGAGATGCTGGCGCAGGGGAAGCTGCGTCTCGAAGAGCGGGTCAAGGCGGAGATGCATCAGTCCGTGATCGAGGTGGGGACGCGCGTGTGCCGCAACATTGAGGACGCGCGCGAGGACCTCTACGATCTGCGGCGCAACATGATTCATCTCGCCGAAGAGAACGGCCTGATGCTGGTCGCCGGAGCGACACATCCATTTGCGGACTGGCGCTCGCAGGAGATCTATCCCGATCCGCGCTATGACAAGGTGGTGGAGGATCTGCAGCTTGTGGCGCGGGCGAATCTCATCTTCGGCTTGCACGTGCACGTCGGGATCGAAGACCGTGAGGCGGCGATTCGCATCATGAACTCGCTGCGATATTTTCTTCCGCACATTCTGGCGCTGAGCACGAACTCACCGTTCTGGCTGGGGATGGATACGGGGTATAAGAGTTATCGCGCGAAGGTATTCGAGAACTTTCCCCGAACGAATCTGCCGGACCATTTCGGCAGCTACTCGGAGTTTGAGAACTATGTGAACCTGCTGATTAAGACCAACTGCATCGACAACGCGAAGAAGATCTGGTGGGACGTGCGGCCGCATCCCTTCTTCGACACCGTAGAGGTGCGTATCTGCGACATCCCGATGCGCGCGCAGGAGACGGTCGCGATTGCGGCGTTGATCCAGGCGACCGCCGCGAAGTTGTGGCTGCTGCATGAGCGCAACCAGGATTACCGGCAGTACTCGCGCGCGCTGCTGATGGAGAACAAGTTTCGCGCGGTGCGCTACGGATTGCAGGGCAAATTGATCGACTTCGGCAAGGAGCAGGAGGTGCCGGAGTGCGACCTCATTCTCGAATATTTGAATTTCGTCGACGAAGTCGTGGATGGGCTTGGCTGCCGCGATGCGATCGAGCATATTCGCACGATGATCCGTGATGGTGCCGGCGCGGACCGCCAGTTGCGCGTCTATAAGGAGACCGGTGATCTGAAGAAGGTCGTGGACTATATGGCGGAAGAGACGAGAGCGGGACTGTAAGGGCAGCAAGTTAGCGAATCGGGAAGTTAGGAGTTAGGGATAGGTGCAGATGGTTCAAGGTGTGAAGACGGGTAATACGAATTTGAGAGCGGTGAGCTTTCCGGAGGAGTTTCGCGCCGGCGCGCTGAACGCCGTGACAACGTGTCTGCGTATTCAGCCAAGCGAGAAGGTAACGCTGATTACCGACGAGGCCACGCGCGAGATTGCAGCGGCGATTGCCGCACAGCTGGAGAAGGTCGGCTGCAGGTGGAACGCATTTGTGCTGGAGGAGCTAGCCCAGCGGCCGCTGAAGAGTATGCCGGCCGCGGTGCTCGAGGACATGGAGAGCTCCGAGGTGTCGATCTTTGCCGTGCAAGTGCAGCCGAACGAACTGCAGAGCCGCATGCAGATGACGGACGTCGTGAATCGCCGGCGGATGCGACACGCGCACATGGTGAACATCACGCCGGAGGTGATGGTCGAGGGCATGCGCGCGGACTTCAACGCGGTCGACCGTCTGAGCCAGAAGGTG
>DASYBN010000131.1:0-4551 GCA_036500785.1 Acidobacteriaceae bacterium | reverse complement strand
CTGCAGAGCCGCATGCAGATGACGGACGTCGTGAATCGCCGGCGGATGCGACACGCGCACATGGTGAACATCACGCCGGAGGTGATGGTCGAGGGCATGCGCGCGGACTTCAACGCGGTCGACCGTCTGAGCCAGAAGGTGTTGGAGAAGGTGCGGGCGGCGAAGTACGTGCGCGCTACAAGTGGCGCCGGGACGAACATCTTCGCGGAGCTCGAGCCGAACTACAAGTGGTTCAAGACATCAGGCATCATCAGCCCGGAGAAGTGGGGCAATCTGCCGGGCGGAGAGTGCTTCACGGCGCCAGGCGAGGTCAACGGCGTGTTTGTTGTCGATGGTGTTGTCGGCGATTTTCTGTGCGCGCGGTTTGGGATTCTGCGCGAGACGCCGCTCACGATTCACGTGGGACACAACCGCATAACAAGCGTTGAGTCCGCGAACAAGGAGCTCGAACGGGCCTTCTGGGACTACACGCACACGGACGAGAACTCGGATCGCGTCGGCGAGTTTGCGATTGGGACGAACATCGGTGTCTCGCACGTTATAGGCAACATCCTGCAAGACGAGAAGTTTCCGGGCATCCATATTGCGTTTGGCGATCCGTATGGAGCGCACACGGGTGCTCCATGGAAATCGACTACGCATATCGATGTGGTGGGGCTGGAGTTCAATATCTGGCTTGGCGACGGCAAGTGCGAAGAGCAGATTATGAGCGAAGGCAAGTTTCTGATCGAAGCGTAAGAAGAGCAAGTCAGCGAGTTAGCAAGTCAGCGAGTCAGCGAACGAAGGCGACAAAGCAGATGCTGGAGCCGTATCGCAGCGCATTTAACGAGCGGTTCACGCTGGGCAAGTACGCCGAGCTGCTGCGGCTGCTTAAGGAGCGCACCCGGACGGAGATCGAGTTTCGCGTGGCGGAGACGCCGTGCTTCTTCGCGCCGGAGTTGATGCGGCGGCTGGTGCGCACGGGCGAGGAGCTGACGGCGCAGCTGCTGAGCAATGAGCGCTACATGCTGGACTCAGCGGCGGCGATCCCGGAGGCATATCGCATTCCCGGCGAGGACGTGCACCCGCACTTCATGACGGTGGACTTCGGGCTGGTGCGCAACGAAGCGGGCGAGCTTGAGCCGAAGCTCGTCGAGATGCAGGCCTTCCCGTCGGTGTTTGGCTACCAGGCGGTTCTGTCGCAGCTATACAAGGAGATCTACGAGCTGGATGAGCAGCTCGGATATATGTTCGGCGGGCTGGATGACGCCGGCTATTGGGCGGTGCTGTGCGAAGTGATCGTTGGGCAGCACGATCCGGAGAACGTAGTGCTCCTGGAGATCAACCCGGAGGAGCAGAAGACGCTGCCCGATTTTCACGTACACGAGGACCGGCTCGGTATCCGCACGGTAGACATCGCGACTGTGATCAAGCGGGGGGATCGCCTGTTCTATCCGCGCGAGGATGGAATTGAGGTTCCCATCCAGCGAATCTACAACCGGGCGATCGTGGATGAGCTGGTGCGGAAGAAAGTCGAACTGCCTTTCGACTACCGCGATGAGCTGGCGGTCGAGTGGGCGGGCCATCCCAACTGGTACTTCCGGATCAGCAAGTTTTCGATTCCTTACCTGGACCACCCGGCGGTCCCGGCGGCGGTGTTTTTGGACGAGTGGTTTGCGGGCAGCGGGCGCGACCGGCTTCCGAAGGACCGCAGCCGCTGGATTCTCAAGCCGCTGTACTCCTTCGCCGGGAAGGGGATTCAGTTCGAGCCGAGCCAGGAGGATCTGGATGCGATTCCTGTCGAAGAACGACATACTTATCTGCTTCAGGAGCGGGTGCAGTTCGAGCCGGTGATCCGAACTCCGGAGGGGATGACCCAGGCGGAGATCCGGATTCTGTACGCCTGGCCTGACGGGGGCCGAATGACGCCTCTGACCAGTCTGGTGCGGATGGGCAGGGGGCGGATGATGGGCGTCGACCACAACCGGGATCTGACCTGGGTGGGGGGCTCGGCCGGACTGATTCCATTTAGGACACCTTAGTAATGGTTCGTTCGGGGTACAATCGTGCGAAAATCGGTTCACGTTTTGAGCAGGCACGAAGAGGAAAGGTCACATGCCGTTGAGTACCCCCGCCAACGATCCGGTGCGTGCCGCGGTGCGTTTTCCGCTACGGCTTGATCTGACGCTTACGTCAGAGGACCGCGAGTATCACGCTGTGACCGAGGACGTCTCCTCCGCCGGTCTGCTGTTTGAGAGCGACGAGGTTCCTCCGGTGGACAGTACGGTGCATTTTCAGATCAAGATGCCGGCTGCCATTATGGGCGGGACAGAGGATGTCCTGCTGGATTGCGTTGGGCGAATTGTGCGACACGACTTTAGCGCGGGCCGGACTCGGGCCGCAGCTGTAATCGATAAGTACTCCCTAAGGGCTGAACGCCATGACTGAAGGATCGAAGAATAATTCCACAACCAAAGGGCCGGAGGACGGGCCGAATAACGGGTCAGGAATTCGGGTCATCCTCGCCGATTCGCAGGCGATCTACCGGGTGGGCATGCGCAAGGTGTTTGCGCTGGAAGATGACATCCGCGTTGTTGCCCAGGCCGAGACGCTCGAAAACCTCTACGCCGCGCTGCAGCGCTTTCCCACGGACGTGGTTCTGCTGGAAGGCCAGTTGATCGCGGGAACCGTCGACGCGATTCCGCAGTTTGTGCGTCGGGCGCCCAACGCAAAGCTGATCGTGCAGGTTTCCGAGAGCGACGAAGGCAACACGGTCGAGCTCTACCGCCGTGGTGTGCGTGGCGTCGTTCCGCGGTCGATTTCGCCGGACCTGCTGGTGAAGTGCGTGCGAAAGATTGCGGCGGGCGAGACCTGGATCGATAACCAGTCGATCTCGTGGGTAATTGATGCATACCGCGCGCAGGCAGCGTCGCTGACGAACCCAAGGACGCAGCCGAGGCTCTCCGAGAAGGAACTGGCGATCATCGCGTGCATCACGCGCGGGATGCGGAATAAGGAGATCGCGTATCAGATTGGCACGACCGAGCAGGTGGTGAAGAACTATCTGCGCAAGGTCTATGACAAGCTGGGCGTGAGCGACCGGCTGGAGCTTGCGCTCTACTGCCTGCACCACCAGATTCTGAAGCAGGAGACGGCGGCAGCGGAGGTGGCGTACGTCGACCCCGGCGTGCCACTGCGGGCGAAGCTCTAGACTGCAGTCTGGAAGCTGGTGTGAGGGCCGCCCGCGCGCATGTTCCTGAAGCCGTTTCGATCTCTTACGGGCGCACAGCGCCGCGTCTTTGCTGCCTGCTTTCTCGGCTGGGCGCTGGATGCGTTCGATTTCTTTCTCCTCACCTATTGCCTGGACTCAATTGCGGCGACCTTCCAAGTTAGCCTGGCGACGGCCGCCGACAGCATCACCTGGACGCTATGCATGCGGCCTGTCGGTGCACTCCTGTTCGGGCTGCTGGCGGAGCGGATTGGCCGGCGTCCCACGCTGATGCTGAATGTGCTGACGTTCTCGATCTTTGAGGTCGCGTCGGCGCTGGCGCCGGGTTTCGGCAGCTTCCTGGCGATGCGCGCGCTGTTTGGCGTGGCGATGGGCGGCGAGTGGGGCGTGGGGGCGGCGCTCGCGCTTGAGTCACTGCCGGCAGAGGGCCGCGGGTTCTTTTCCGGGCTGCTGCAGGAAGGTTATGTCGCGGGAAACCTGCTGGCGGCCGCAGCCTACGGGGCGATCTATCCGCACCTGCATGCGCACGGCTTCATGACGAAATGGCGGCTACTCTTTCTCCTGGGTGCGATCCCGGCGGTCCTGGCAGGGTTCATTGCCTTCGGCGTGGAGGAGTCACCGACGTGGAAAGAAGGCCGGACACGAGGTGGAGCGCAAAGCTATCGCGGCCTGCTGAAATTCCTGCCCATCTTCGGTTTTCTTGCATTGTTGATGTTTGGGTTTAACTCATTCAGTCATGGGACACAGGACCTTTACCCTACATTTCTGAAGCACGACAAAGGGCTCGGTGCTCAGGTGACCTCGCTGGTCGCGATCGTCGGCACGGTTGGAGCGTTTCTGGGCGGGATCTGTTTTGGCACGCTGTCGGAGCGGCTCGGACGCAGGGGCGCGATGGTTCTGGCGTCATTGCTGGCGGTGCCGATCATTCCGCTGTGGGCATGGAGCCACACGGCGGCGATGCTTGCCTTGGGCGGGTTTCTGATGCAGTTCATGGTGCAGGGCGCCTGGGGTGTGGTGCCGGTGCACCTCAACGAGCTGTCGCCGGGGCCGGTGCGAGCCGTCCTGCCCGGCCTGGCCTACCAGTTGGGGAATCTGCTGGCGTCGCGCAACGTTCATTTTCAGGCGATCGCGGCGCAGAGGATGTTCGGAGGACGGCTTGCGCCTGTCATGGGCTGGACGGTAGTGTTCTGTTCGGTGTTCATTGCGATCGTTGCTTGGCTGGGACGTGAGGCGCGCGGTGCGAATCTGTCAGGAACGGGCTAGCGCGTCTAAAGAATGAGAGAGGGTGACATGGAGATGGGAACTGCAACTCCGGAGCTTACGCAGGCGAAGCCGTACCTGAT
>DASYBN010000130.1:0-5935 GCA_036500785.1 Acidobacteriaceae bacterium | reverse complement strand
GAGCGTGTGGAGGTGCAGGCCGAAGGTGCGCACCGTAAGCAGCAGCGGGTCGATGTACATGGCGGCGAGGCGTTCGCCGTGATTTTGCGCAAGCGAGTCGCGGAGCAGATCGAGGTCATCGGCGAACTCGGATGCGTTCGCGTACACAGGCAGCGACGCGTCGGCTGGCAACTGCAGATTGCGGTACATGACGCCGGGAGGATTGCCGCCGAGCCGAAGCGTGAAGCAGGCAATAGCGAACCGCGCCGCCTCGTTGGGAATAGCTTGCGCCGCGGTCGCGTCAGTGCGGCGCAGGCGCGCGAGGTAGCCGCTGAGCCGATCGCGCAGAGCTGGCGAGATCGGCGCCTGGTGCTGCGAGGTTGCGAGCTGCTCGAAGACGATCTGAAGCTGCTCGAGGTAGTAACTGCGCAACAGATCGCGCGCCATGCCTAGCGATTCGGCTGTAGTGGATGCCGTGACGAACGGATTGCCGTCGCGGTCGCCGCCGATCCAGGAGCCGAAGCGCACGAGTGTCGGGAGTGTGGAGAGCGGCGTTGGCGTTTCGCTGGCGGCCTCGGGTGGAAACTCAGCGTCGAGCGCGGCCGCGATCTCGGCGTAGAGCACAGGAATAGTCGAGAAAATGGAAGCCTCGTAGTAGTCGAGGCCCATGCGTATCTCGTCGCGCACCGTGGGTCGCGCGTCGCGCACGTCATCCGTCTGCCAGAGCGCGGTGATCTCGGCGAGGAGATCGCGCTCGAGCGAGGCGAGCTCAGAGGGCGCGGTGCCGAGGCGGTCGATCTGTTCGAGCAGCTCGGAGATGCGGCGGCGCTTGAACATCACGCTGCGGCGCGCGACCTCCGTCGGATGCGCGGTAAAGACCGGGATAATGCAGATGCGCGCGAGCAGATCCACTGCAGAGTCGCGGTTGTAGCCTGCCTCGCGTAAACGGCGCAGCGTTCCGCGCAGGCTGCCACGCTGAACCTTTTCGGGCTGGCCATCGCCGAGCATCGCGGCGCGGCGGCGGCGCTTGCGGTGATTGGTTTCGGCGAGGTTGATGAGCTCGAAATAAAATGCGAACGCGCGTGCAAGCTGGTGCGCCGTGCAGGGATCCTCCGCGGCGGCGCGAGTGAGCGCGCGTGCCTCTTCCAGACGAGCGGCAGCCGCTTCGAGGTCGCCGGCAAGCTCAGCCTCGCGACGGGCAATGCTGGCGCGGCGAAGCGACTCGACCTTTTCGAAGAGCTCATCGCCGGCCTGCTCGCGCAGCACCTGGCCGAGCAACGCGCCGAGCGAGCGGATGTCGCGGCGCAGCGGCGCCTGTTTCGAGTCGAAGTCCAGCGCTTCGAGCTCAGCGAGGCGGTCGGTCCAGCGATCAGGAGTCCACAGCGAGGGCATCTCCTGATTATGCAATGCCGATCGTGAGTGCGGTGGTTGCGGGCTCAGGCCGCCGCGCTGCTCCGCTGGGCTTCGTACACCTTGAGCTGAACGTAAGTGGCGCGCAGCAGCGGAGCCGGGACCCCATGCGCTTCGGCGCGGCCGAGCAGATCGCCGAGGACGTGGTCGGCTTCTACCGGCGCGCCTTTGAGCATGTCGCGGTACATCGAGGAGGTGAGGTCAGCGGTTCGGGTGACGCGCTTGCGATCCGAGGCGACGAGTGCGGCAGGCGGAGGGTAGCCGTTGGCCGATGCGACGGCCATGCACTCGTCGATCGCGGCGTTCGCGAAGTCCAGACCGTGCGGCACAGCAACGACCTCACCAAGAGTGCCGCGCGGGAGGATGCAGAGGATATTGAGCGCCGCGAGGATGTACCACTTGTGCCACATCGCGGCGAGAATGTCGGGCGCGAGGATGGCTTCGAAGAGCGCGCCGTCGAGCTCCTTCCGGATGCGCTCGATACGCGGCGTGTGTTCGCCGCTGCGCTCGCCGAAGGTCAGGTCGCCCAGGGGCGAGAGTTGCAGGATGCGCCCCTCGGCGTCGACGTCGCCATTGATGCGGCATGTGCCCCCGATGACGTGCTCGGCGCCGAAGCGCGCGTCAAGCAGATCAAGCTGGCGCATGCCGTTCAGGATGGGAAGGATCGTGCTCTCGGGCCCGACTGCGGGCGCGAAGTCGTCAATGGCTTGCTCAAGCGAATAGGCCTTCGTGGCGAGCAGGATCAGGTCGAAGGCGCGCGGCTTGGCGCGGAGTTCGTCGGCGGTGAGGATCGACGGGTGGATCGTCGCGTCGCCAAGCGGGCTGATGATCTGGAGGCCATTGCGGCGGAGGAGCTCGGCGCGATGCGGGCGGAGCAGGAACGTGACGTCGCGGCCAAGCTGGGCGATGCGGCCGCCGAAGAATCCGCCGGTGGCTCCGGCGCCGATAACGAGAGTACGCATGGGATTAGATATTAGCTGCTGGAGATTCGCAGAGATCACGCCGTCGTTTGTTCTTCGAGTTGCGAGGCGAGCTCTTCCCACTCAGCGGTGCGCGTGGCGCGCTGCTCGCGAAGCGTTTCGAGTTCGGCGGCGACGGCGCGGGCGCTCTCGGCGGTGGTGAAGACGGCCTGCTGCTGCTCGGCCTGCGTAATGCGCTCATCGAGCTCGGAGAGCTCGTCTTCGATGGCGGCAACGCGATCCTCCATCTGCTTCAGCTTGATCGGATTGAGTCGCTTGGCGGTGTGCTTCGGTGCAGGCATCACGGGAGCGAGCGAGCCTTCGATCTCGTGCGTGGACTCCCACGCTTCGTCATCAAAGTTATCCGACGCGATGATGAGGGTTTCGGCAGCTTTCACTGGAGCGGGTTCGGGTTCAACGGTGCCCACTTGCTTGACCGGCTTCAGCATGCCAGTCGCTGCGTCGATCTTCGCTCCGGTTGCGGTTTCAGTGCGCAGGCGCGCGGCGGCTTCGTCGGTGCTCGAGGCAAGTCCACCGTTCTTGCGGAAAAGGTAGTCCTCGTAGTTCCCCGGATAAATGTGCACGCGATGCTCTTCGACCTCGAAGACGCGCGTGGCGAGACCATCGATGAAGTAGCGGTCGTGCGAGACAAATAGCACGGTGCCGGTGAACTCCTTGATCGCGTCGAGCAGAACATCTTTCGCGCGCATATCGAGATGGTTCGTCGGCTCGTCGAGCAGGATAAAGTTGGCCGGCGACACGAGCATGCGGGCGAGCGCATAGCGGTTGCGTTCGCCGCCGGAGAGAACGCCGAGCGTCTTGAAGACGTCGTCGCCGGTGAACATGAAGCAGCCGAGCAGCGAGCGCAGTGTGACGGTATCGACGCGCGGGTTGGCACCGGTAATGTCCTCGAGCATGCGCGCCCCGCCGTCGAGCACCTTGTACTGATCCTGCGCGAAGTAATCGGAGATGACGTTGTGGCCGACTTTGATCTCTCCGGAAGTCGGCTTCTCGATTCCTGCGAGCATCCGCATGAGCGTGGACTTGCCCGCACCGTTGATGCCGACCAGCGCGATGCGGTCGCCGCGGTCGATGGTGAAGCTGACGTTCTCGAGGACGCGCTTGATGCCGTTCGGCGCGGGGTAGTCCTTCGAGAGATTCTGCACGTCGAGCACGGTGCGGCCCGAGGCAATGGGCTGCGGAAACTTGAAGTGGATCGTCGCTTCTTCTTCGGGCACTTCGATGCGCTCGATCTTTTCGAGCTCCTTAATCCGCGATTGCACCTGCTTCGCCTTTGTTGCCTGATAGCGGAAGCGGTTGATGAACGTTTCGAGCGCCTCGATGCGTTCGCGCTGATTCTTGTAGGCGTTCATCAGCTGCGTGCGCCGCTCTTCCTTCTGCACGAGGTACTTTTCGTAGTTGCCGTGGTAAACGTGCATGCGCTTGTTCCAGACCTCGACCGTCTTGTTGACGGTCACGTCGAGAAAGTAGCGATCATGCGAGATGAGGACGAAGGCGTGCTCGTACGTCGTGAGGTACTGTTCCAGCCAGTTGCGCGATTCCAGGTCGAGGTGGTTCGTCGGCTCGTCGAGCAGAAGCAGTGACGGCTTCTGCAGCAGGAGCTTCGCCAGCGAGATGCGCATCTGCCAGCCGCCGGAGAACTCTTCGGTGCGGCGCAGCCAGTCCTCCTTCGAGAAGCCGAGTCCGCTGAGCACCGCGCCAACCTGCGCGTCGAGCGTGTAGATGTCGTGCGCGTGCAGCAGATCCGCGATCTCCGAGTAGCGGTCGGCCGCGGCAATGTACTCGCGCGACTTCGGGTCCGCCTCCGACATCGTATGCGTCAGCTGCTCGTATTCGGTTTCGAGCGCGCGAAGTTCGTCGAAGACGGAGAGACACTCGTCGAAAACGCTGCGCCCGGAGAGCGCGAGACCATCCTGCGGAAGGTAGCCGATGGTCATGCCGCGTACGTGCGTCCGCTGCCCGTAGTCGAGCGACTCGATGCCGGCGAGAATCTTCAGCAGCGTGGATTTCCCCGTGCCGTTTCCGCCGACAAGGCCGGCGCGCTCATTCGGCGTAATGAGCCAGTTGACGTCGTCGAAGAGCAGTTTGGGGCCGAAGCGCTTGCCGGCGGCAGAGAGTTGCAACATCTAGCGAATGTCCATTTCCACGGTCTGTCTTATTTTCGCATCTTGCGAAGTTGTCGTACGAGACGCGCAAGTCTTTGACTGCATCGAAGTTTTGAGGGGGATGTGTGGCCGAGCGCAGCGAAGCAGAGCAGTCGTTGCCCGCAAAGCAACCAGGCCGGCCGAAGCGCAGGTGGTGGCAGCGGACGTGGCTGAGGGTGGTCGTCGTGCTGGTGGTCGTGTGCCTCGCGGCGCTCGTCATCACAGCGGAGTACCTGATTCACCACGCCGAGCCGATGATCCGCGCGCGCGTGGTGGACACGCTCTCGGCGCACTTTCATTCGCCGGTGGAGTTGGACCACTTCGACATCTCGCTCATCAAAGGCGTTTCGATCGGCGCAACCGGCGTCGCGGTCGAAGGCGATGGGCTGAGGATCCGCTATCTCGCCGGAGCGGACCAGCCGCAAAACGACAGCAACGCGCCGATGCTTTCGGTGCGCCACTTCGTCTTTCGCACGAGGCTCCGCGGCCTGCTGCACCAGCCGACAGAAGTTGGTCACGTGGACGTCGATGGCATGGAGCTGCACATTCCACCGGCCGGGCAGCGCGGCGAGATGCTCGGCCCGCGCAGCGGCAAACATCAGCCGAAGATCTCTCTGCTGGTCAGCGAGATTCTGTGCAGGAACGTGAAGCTGATCATCGACACGACGAAGCCCGGCAAGGATCCGCTGGAGTTCGACATTCAGAGCCTCGATCTGCACGACGTCGGGCAGACCCAGCCGTTTCTGTATCGCGCGGAGCTGATCAACCCGAAGCCGATCGGCGAAGTGCACGCGGAGGGACACTTCGGTCCGTGGAACTCGGAGGACCCCCGCGAGACGGCGCTGGATGGAAGCTACAGCTTCAGCCACGCGGACCTGAACTCGATCAAGGGCATCGGCGGAATCCTTTCTTCGCACGGGCAGTTTGCCGGCGTGCTGGATCACATCACCATCGATGGCGAGACGGAAACGCCGGACTTCTCACTGGATGTAAGCGATCATCCGATGCCGCTGCACACCGTGTTTCATGCCTACGTCGATGGGACGGACGGCGACACGTATCTCGATCCGGTGCATGCGCGGCTGCTGAACTCGGAGTTCACGGCGAACGGCAAGATCGTTGTAGTCAAGGGCAAGGGTCACGACATCGACCTGGATGTGGACATACCGCACGGACGCATGCAGGACTTTCTGCAGCTGGGAGTGAAGACGCGTCCTCCTCTGATGAACGGCGTGCTGACGATGAAGGCAAAGCTCCATATTCCGCCGGGTAATACGCGCGTCCCCCAGAAGCTGGAGCTCGCGGGAGCCTTTCAGCTGCACGATGTGCGGTTCAATGATGCGGGGATCCAGGACAAGGTGGACGGGCTGAGCGCGCGCGCGCAGGGCAAGCCGAAGGAGGTCGCCGCCTACAGCACGGATA
>DASYBN010000129.1:0-14120 GCA_036500785.1 Acidobacteriaceae bacterium | reverse complement strand
ACGCACGGGGCTGCAATCGCGGATTTCAACGGCAACGTTCGCATCGCCGACGAGCCTTCACACAATCAACCCGACTGGCAGGACGGCTACGACGCGCAGGTCACCGCGCGCCGCCGGCAGATCGACGCGATGATGGCCTTCGCCGAAGGAGCGTCCTGCCGGATGACCGCACTGGTCGAGCACTTCGGCGACCGCAGTGATCCGCTGCGCTCCTGTGGCCAGTGCGACATCTGCCAGCCCTCCGCCGCAACGGGTTCTTCAATGCGCCAACCGGACGCGAGCGAGCGCCAGAATTTGCGCGCAATTCTAAGCGCGGTCGCCTCACGCAGCACGTCGACGGGCAAGCTCTTCACCGACCTCGCACTGACGAAAGACCGCAAAGAGTTCGACGCGCTGGTCGACGGCCTTGCTCGCGCCGCTCTCATCACTGTGGCGAACGACACCTTCCGCGCACCCGATGGCCGCGACGTCACGTATCGCAAGGTTTCGATCACGCACGAAGGCCGCACGCCCGACGACGAAACTCTTTCGACAGTCTGGCTCCGCGACACGGCTTCATCGACTCCGAAGCGAACTTCTAAGTCGAAGCCGCGCTCCGCAAACCGGCGCGCGAAAGAGGACTCACCGCGCCGCATGCGCGAACGTCCATCGCAACTCCCGATCCCTCGCCGCGACGCGACCGCATCGACACCGCTGCGCAAGTCGGAAACAAAGATCGCACCGCAACCCGCGGAACTCAGCGCAACGCAGACGGTCCTCGACACACGCCTGCGTGCCTGGCGCAAAGAGCAGGCTCACGCTGCGGGACTTCCGTCCTTCTTCATCTTCAGCGACACCGTGCTGCGCGACATCGTCATCGCTTCACCGGCGTCACTTGCCGAGCTCCGCTCGATCCGCGGCCTCGGCCCGGACAAGCTGGACCGCTTCGGTCCCGCCGTCCTTGAGCTCTGCCGGAGCTAGAGATCAGAAAACAGAGATTAGAGATTAGAGATTAGAGATTAGAAGAGAACTGATCTCTTATCTCTGATCTCTTATCTCCGATCTCTCAACGTGAGAGGATTAACCGCGTATGGATACCAGCTCCTTCGGCGTCATCATCATGGCCGCCGGCAAAGGCACACGCCTCAAATCCAAGCGTCCCAAGGTTCTGCATGAGATCGGCGGCCGCTCGCTGCTGCACCATGTCATCGGCGCGGCCGAGACTGTCGTCCCCGCAGACCACATCTACTGCGTGATCGGCCATGAAGCCGAGAGCGTTCGCGCGGCTGTGGCACACACTGGCGTCGGATTTGTGCTCCAGGCGGAACAACGCGGCACCGGACACGCGCTGCAGATGGTCAAGGCCGAGTTCGCACTCAACGGGACACGGCCACCGGCAAATCTCCTCGTACTCTCCGGTGATGTTCCGCTCATCCGCCCCGAGACGATCCGTGCGCTGATGGAGTTTCACGCATCCGAGCGCGCAGCCATGACGATCCTCACCGCCATTCCGCCCGATCCCACCGGCTACGGCCGCGTGCTCCGCAGCGGCGCGGATTCGAGCGACGTCCGCGCGATCGTGGAGCAGAAGGATCTCAAACCGGGCGACGATTCGCCTGAGATCAACTCCGGCATCTACTGCTTCGATACGCGCGCGCTGTTCGAAAACCTCGAGCGCCTCACGAACCAGAATGCGAGCGGCGAGTTCTACCTGACAGATGTTGCTTCCCTGCTCGTCTCGCAAGGCAAGCGAGTGGTTGCGACGGTCGCTCCACACCTTGATGAGGTGTTGGGCGCGAACACAATTGCCGAGATGATGCACCTCGATGCTGCGATGCGAGCTGCGACTGCGCGTCGTCTGATGGCTTCGGGCGTTACGATCTTCCGGCCTGAGACGTGCGTGATCGATGCCGCTGTCGAAGTTGCGCCGGACACGGTTATCGAACCCTTCGTGCAGATCCTCGGCACGACACGCATCGGACCCGATTGCCGCATCCGCTCTTACTCTGTGATCCAGAACTCCACATTGGGCGCGGGCGTGCTGGTTCGCAACGGCTGCATTCTGGACCAAGCGAACGTCGCGGATGGAGCGCTTCTTGGCCCGTACGCGCACCTGCGTCCGGGGAGCGACATCGGGCCGCAGGCTCATATCGGCAACTTCGTCGAGACCAAAAAGGTGCGCATGGGCCGCGGCTCGAAGGCCAACCACCTTACGTATCTCGGCGATGCCATCATCGGCGCGGACACGAACATCGGCGCCGGTGCGATCACGTGCAACTACGACGGCGTGCACAAACACACGACTACGATCGGCGACGGAGTTTTCGTGGGATCGGATTCCACGCTCGTCGCTCCACTTACTATCGGGGACGGGGCGTATGTCGCGGCGGGCTCGAGCATCACAGAAGATGTGCCGCCGGGCGCGCTCGCGCTTGGACGCAGCAGGCAGGTGACGAAAGAGGGCTGGGTCGCCGCGCGTAAGAGTCGCAAAGCGTCCTCCTGAGCGGCCTTCAAAGGAGACCCCATGCAGAAGCTCTCGGATCAGGAAATTCAGCAGGCTCTCAGCACCTTCCCGGCCTGGGTCCTTAAGAACGGCGAGCTCACCAAGGAGCGAACCTTCAAGGACTTTGTCGCGGCGATGGCCTTCGTCAACGACGTCGCCCAGCTTGCCGAGACGGCCGGGCACCACCCCGATATCGATATCCGTTATAACCGCGTGCGGCTTGCCCTGGTGACGCATGACGCTGGTGGGATTACCTCGAAGGACATCGCCCTTGCACAGAAAATCAACAGCTTAGAGCCCTAATGTAAATTCTCTGCGGTTGAGAAAAACCTTTGCTTGAGTCGGCGCCCAACCCTGTGCTACGCTGATGCTCTGCCGACGAGTTCAGTCCGGCAAACGTTTTCCCTGAGCCTTCCTCGCTCAGACACAAGTTGCGTCACTGGCCTCCCGGCACGAGTCAGAACACCGTTCGTGCCGCCTTTTTTGTCTAAAATCGGCCACAGTTGCACTTGAACCTTCCCCACAGACCTGGGCATCTATAATGGAGAGAGTTCTTTGAAAGCCACAACGCAATGTTGCGGCCAGCTCCATATGGGGGCGTCACGGCTTCGACGGGATTGCTTGCGGCAGAGAGGCATGCCGGGGTGTGTGCACCCGTAATCGCTCACAAAACTATAAGTGCCGAACCTCAATTCGCGCTTGCTGCTTAATTAACTAAGTAGCCGATCGCTCCCGCTTCGCCTATGGGCGGGTACCGATCGTCGCACAGTAGGCTGGTCCGCGGGGTTCCGCCTGTACGCCAAGGACGAGATTAATCAGGCTGGTGGCCGGCGCGTCTTCGCCCGTTCTAAGCGCCGGCTACGAGACAAATCAGAACCTGGGAAAAGCATGAATGCTCTCTGTTGTCAGCTTTTTCGGACGCGGGTTCGACTCCCGCCGCCTCCACAGCCTTTATTTTCATGTATTTGCCGGGATTTTAGCACACATCGTTGTGCAGTTTGGGTGTACAGACCTCTTGCCGACGAACGCCGCCATTCCCATGGCGTCTGTGGCTCACATTTGCCGCAGCGGCGATCGCTGACGATCCTCCGCGAGGCGAATTCCAGCACTAGTTGATGGGATGCGCCCTGCGAGCAAGCAACCTTATCGCACGCTCAAACGTGCACTGCAGCCGACACCCGAGACTGCTCCGTTTGTCTCTGTGGACTTGTGGTAGCCTCTGTGGCGCAGGAGGTGCCGCCCACCTCCGAAGAATCCTCGCGCTACCCTCCCGAGTTGCTGAAAAACCAGTGTTCGCCTACGGTTTATGCGCTAACACGAGACAACTCGAGAAAGGTTTCTGGGCCGCAGTGGAGGGTGTTTCGCGAGAAGTATGGCGGCACTGGCAAATCGAAATGCACAAATCCGTGGCTAGGGCCTGACCGCAGCAGGTCGGTTCGGCTAGCAACATCGAACACGAGCTTATCTCCACGGCGAATCCTGGCTGGCGCAGGAGTCAAGCTGAAACGCAGTAGCACAGGTTCGCCGGGCGTCAGCGGCTCCCGCGTCGCAGTGTCAATCGCCACTTCGCAAGCGGTTGAGCGGACGCCATCCACACGCCGCCGAGCGGGACTTAGCGTCCCCATCGAAAGCAGGTGGTACGTTCCGCGGGAATCAACTCGACCCACCCGGGCTACAACATGCGAGTCGATCTCGTTGCAACTGAACCGAAGTTGTGCCGTGACCGGCCCCGCGAACTCTATGTCTTTTTCAGCAATCATGGTGTAACTGAGTTTTTGGTTCGCAACTTCATCGAACCCGCCAACAAGAGGTGCATTGATGGGTACGGCGGCCCAGCGGTTCTGCCCTCCGGATGGAGGCTCAATCGCGAGCTCGTGCGATAGTCGATCGTCGCCGCGCGATGTTGGATAAAAGCGCACACGAACGCTGTCCGTGGCCGGGAACGAGGAAGCGGTCGCAAAGGCTTCTTCTCCACTGAGCCAGTACCGCACGGGCGGTTGCTCGCCGTAGCCGTTTTTTGAGGCACGTAAGATGTGGTCGAAAAAAGCGAGGGCTTCGATCTGCCACGAGTAGACGGGCAACTCGTATTCGGGTGGCCCGAGGATGAGCCATTTGCGGTCCTTCGGGGTGTGGGCGTTCTCAAATAGATCGTAGCTACCAAACTGATGCAGATTCAAATAGCCGACATTCTGCACCACGACGAATGGGATCTCGATCTTGGCAAATTCGCCGGACGGCCCCGCCGGTGTGCATATCGTCTCGCGCGACTTCCCGTCCAGCAGCCAATTGGCGTACCATTCGCCAACTGGCCGCACCGGCGTCATTCTTTAGAACGTCCGAAACAGCTTGTCCACACGTTTCATCGCCGCACGCGAAATGAAGGATTTGAGCGGCGAGTTGGTGATATGGCTGACGATTGCACGAACCAAGGGCGGAACTCGCAAATGAACTTGTGTTTCGTTGAAATTGCCGCCGGTCCAGACGTTCAGGAAGTATGGTGCGGGAGCGCCGCCGAACTGAAAGATATGGCGGAAATAGTCTGTCGACATTTCATTAGAAAAGAATGCCTTGAGTGCGGGCGGTTGGCGCAACGCGACTAACGGCTGCGACATTCCGTAATACGAAGT
The DNA here is from genome assembly GCA_036500785.1 of Acidobacteriaceae bacterium. Lineage (GTDB taxonomy): Bacteria > Acidobacteriota > Terriglobia > Terriglobales > Acidobacteriaceae > Granulicella. The sequence continues at coordinate 9,011 of DASYBN010000129.1, read as the reverse complement.
ACCGAAAAGCACAACCTTGCCATCACACCAAGGCTGCGCCGCGGCCCAAGCGATGCATCGTTCGTGATCGTCCACATCTTGGGAGCCATAAAAGACACCGGCTGTCCCACCGGATCGTCCCATTCCGCGCCGGCCAATAATCACCGGAGCATATCCTCTGTCCGTGAAAACAGGAGGCGAACCTATTTCATTCGTCCCGGTCGGCAACCCTGCAGTGTGTAGCTCCTTGTTGTATGCGGAAAATATAACCACAGCCGGATAACGCCCGGACTGCTTCGGCAGGTACACGTCTGCCGACAGTGAAACACCCTCATCCACTTCGATCCGCTGGTCAGAGAGTATGCGACATCCCATCCCATGCATGGCTGGGGCTCCCGGCGTCCAGCCCGCTAATTGAATGCCCTTCAGCGACGATTTCAGGGGGATGACGTTGTCCCAGAATTTGCTCAAACTGGCACCAGCTTTCATTCCGTATGAGACCGGACTCGATCAGCGATCGATACATTGTGACAAAACGAGTCGATGACGGCGTAGCCACCCAGCGTTCAGTTGCGTTGCGCCTTCCATGGGGCGTGATTGCCGTGGACGCCATACATCCCTGACATCGTTCCATCGGGCGTCACTTCACCTCGAAACGTCAGCACGTCTTCCGTGTCTGTGCTGAACTCCACATGGCTGCCGTTAATCCACCCCTGCAGATGCCCTTTCTGATGAGGTCCGCGAAAATAGCCGGAGATGACGTTTCCGTCCTGGCTAAGTTGCACCTGCTTCAGCGAGCTACCGGGCTGATTCACGTTGTACGCGTAAATCGTCCAGTTTCCGGTGATATTCGCAGGTTGCGGAGGCGCTGGCGAAACCACGGCGGGAGCAGGAGCGCCAGTCGCTGCAGGAGGCGGTCCATCGGCGTTCGCATTCGCCTCGTTCGCGTCGGCTTGATCGGCCGCCAACTGAATCTCCTGGTTCGCCTGCGCCAGCAGCTCCTTCGCACGTCCCGCGTGCCCACCCAGGTGCGCGTCATTGGCACGCTGGGCCTCACTTATACTGCCCCACGCCTCCACAATATTGTTTTGCGCCGCCGCCAAATTACCGTGCCGCGATGGGTCGATCGTAACGGAGGGAGCCTGCGCGCGTCCTATCGCACAGGACACCATCAGACCAGCCAACACCGAGAAGATCCTCAAGCTTTTCATATCAAGTCCTTTCGTACACGTATCGGATTTCGGTCTATGCCGGCGAAGATAGGCACCGCCGGAAAGCTGGTTTCTACCGGTAGTCACACGACTGACATCGTCGGGGCTTGCTCCGGATTTTTTGTCAGTTCGTCCAGATAAGCCTGAACCGCATGGAAGGAGTCTTCGACCTGTTGCTCTTCGATAGCGTTCAGGTGTTCGCAGCTTTCATCGAGCTCCCAACCCGCGGGTCCAAATCTTACCGGCACACCAAAGACCCCGACCCTATCCTTCAGCTCGCCGTTTAGCGATACCTGAGCATGCAGTAGTCGATCGTCATCCGCTTTCCAGGCTCGTAAGCAATTCAGCACCGCATTCGCCGTTGCATTTGGAGTGGAGTGAATCGCCGTGGCCGTGATGAAAGGTTCTATGAAGATACGTGCATCGGGAAGTGACTGCTCGGCGAACTGATAGGCCTTCTGAAGGTCGCCTGATGCGAGACTGGCTTGAACCTGTGACTGGAGTTGCGAGACTCGTTCCGCAAGAGGAAGGCTTGCCGCCTTGGCCCTGAGTTCGTCCAGGGCGTTGATCTTTCCCGAATCGCGCGACCTCACTCGCGCGGAGCTCCAGATGGGAACCATGTTTCGCCCATGTTCCCCCCAGACACCTGCGCTTATTTCGTGGCGGCTTACGCCCAGACCTCGCGCGATCGAACGCGCAAACCGAAGCGAGTCCTGCTCAGCCCCCATCCCCAGAATCTGTTTCCGGTTGATCACATCCGAGAAACTCTTGACCGCCAGCTCCACGGGGTTGCTGACGATAATGTAGCTGGCGTCCGGCAGATACTGAGCACACAAACCGGCGGCATGCTGGAAGACCGGCAGATTGGCGCGGCCCATCTCTCTTCGGTCGACGGAGCCCGGAGGCAGAGCCACACCGGCGGCCATAACTACAAGGTCAGCGTTCGATTCGGAGATGTCGGGGAGCACATCGACAATCACCCGGTGATCATCGAAGGCATCCAACAGGTCCATGCAGATGGCTGACAGACGTCCCGTCGAATTCGCCTCGCCATGGCCGACGAGTTGAATGCGATCAAACGGCTCCAGCAGGTCAGACCGAAGTATGTTGGTGCTCAGTGAGCTGCCAACGGCTCCAGATGCACCGAGAATTGCGATTGTTAAGGACACGAGACACCCCTCATTGCGTGATAGCTAAGCATGCGTGTAGTCAATTTCGTATGAGATTCACTAGTCCCACATCGCGGCAACGATCTCGCCGTTCTCGCCCAGCAGAAGGGTCAATCGGTTGGGGTCGGAATCAATGACGGCGACGCCGTCCGATTCGCGAATAACGCGCAGGTTGTGGGGCAGATCCTCCTCGCGAACGACACTTTCGACAGCGCGGTTGGTGGGAGCTGTCTGACCCTTAGGGACGAAGAGCTTGCCCGTGCACGAGACACAATTCTTTGGCGGTGCGCCGGCTTCTGCATATCCGGGAAGCATCTTGAGGGCGACGCGATTGCTTGCACTGTGAACGCGCACTCCGCGGAACGGATGTCCCGGCTCAATCGTGAAGATAGCCTCGATCTCAGTGTACGAGCTGGAGGTGGTGCTTTCGGCGGGAACCTCGGCGATCAAAGCCAGGTCGAGAACGCCATCTGTCGGAACACCCTTTGTTATGGGTACCAGCTGCGCTGCCTCCCACCCTGAGGTCGTGACGAGGCCGCGGGCGCGAACAACATCTAGCTGCGGTGCATGGGTGCTGCGCATGACCTCCACGCTGGTAATCCAGAAGACCGGAGCAACGTTCGGAGCCTCCTCCTGCTGTGCGCTGGAGGACTGCTCGGGACCCGCCGTTGTCTCCTGAGTTTCTGGGCCAGAGGCTGTCACGGCGCTGGGAGATGCGGTTTGAGCAGCGCCAATGCCAGTGAGCACGAGTGCCGCAAAAAGAAACGCGATAGATTTCGTTGTGTTTCGCATAGATGTCTTCCTTTACTTGAGAGTGAGGTGGATTATGCGCATGCAGCGAAAGCGTTTGACGGGACGCTCGAAGCTTGACCCACAAATGGAATTGGCTGTTCAGCTGGTGCGTCCCGAGGGCCGGTCATCAGCGAAGTCTCCATGTGATCGAAGGCAGTAAGGATCAGGTCGGCCGGTGTGATCTGGACGAGGCTGCAGAACGACGTTTGTGTGGACGCGAAACTCCCGTTTTCAGAAAGCTTGTTGACCGGCGCGCCGCCGCCACAGATCGAGAAGTAGCCACACTCTTTCCGACACGCTTCCACGCCGGCGTTGATGTCCGCGACCATTGCAGTCATCGCAGGGCTTTCAAGCATCTGCTCCAGTGTGTCGTAATGGACATTGCCCACGAGAAAGTCGTTGTACCGGTCGTTCTTGTAACCAAGCAGCTCCGGCGAGAACGTGGACACATTTCCGCGGCAGTCGACATTGAGCATGGCTAGGGGTTCAACCTGCTCGTTGCTCATCTCGGCGTCCTCCGGGCGAAAGATCCGAGAAATTAGACCGTCTATCTCGCGGATAAAACTGATCCCTGGATTGCTGCGCGAGATCCTCCAAAAGCGATGCAGAAAGTCCTGAAACTTCAGGCGCATCGTCTCACGGGACAATGTCATAAGTTCTGACACGTGATCGCCTTCCGATTCCTCCACGTTGAAGCAAACGTCCTCAATCCCCTCCTCCAGATAGAACGCGTGCAGCTCCTCCGGTCGGTCCAACGCCTCTTTCGAGAGCACGGAGATGACGTGGAACGGAATGCCCTCTTTCTTCAGCAGGCGTGCTCCGCGGATGGCTCGATCGAAGGTTCCCTTGCCGGCGCGCGTGACACGATTCGCGTCGTGCATCTGCTGCGGACCATCAATACTCACACCAACACCAACGTTCCAGCGCCGAATGAGGTCCGCCCATTCGTTCGTCACCAACGTGCCGTTGGTCTGGATCGAATGACGAATCTGTATGGACGCGGGCCGCATACGTTCAATCGCCTCGAAGGCCGCCTGGTAGTACGACACGGGCAGTACGAGAGGTTCTCCAGCGTGCCAGATCACCGTGATCTGCGGCCCGGCGTAGGGCGAAGCGAAGACCTTCTCCAATGTCGCAACCACTGTTTCCAAGCTCATGACCGACTTGTCGTTACGCGTTGGCAGGTAGCAGTATTTGCATTGAATATTGCAAAACGGCGTGGGCTGCAGAACGATCGTATGGATTCTGGTTTCAGCTCGAGGCATATCCTCTTTGTCCTTTCTTCCGGGTGATTGAGCGTCGCAGGACTACCAGTTATGCCAGAAGTTGTGCCAGCCGCCGTTGCCCCAGTTGTGCCAACCGTTGCCCCAGTTATGCCAACCACCGTTGCCCCAACCGCCATTACGCCAGCCACCGTTGTGCCAGCCGTTACGCCAGCCGCCGTTGCCCCAGCCAAGTCCGCGTCCGCCCCAATTCACCCAGTCGGCAAGCACGAGCTTGGCCCCGGATGCCTCATCGATCACCTCGTTGTTAGCCGCGGACACCGCGCTGCGAATTTCGCTCAGACGCTCGGCGACCGGCGTCGCACCCGTTTCCATCTCGACTGCAGCCGGTTCTCCGCGGGTCGGGATCGCCGCAAGAGCGGACGAGATGCCAAGCACGCCCGTTGGAACCAGTAGTGCGAGAGCCTTTGAGATGCGCTCTTTTGCGCTCATAAGTGTGTCTCCTTAGAAAACGATGTTAGGGAGACGCCGCGCCAAAAAGAATCCGTGACACCGCATGCTACCGGGTGTGGCGCTACATGGAGCGGGTGTGTGGTTCCGCATGCTCGTACTCGGCGATTGAGGTTCCTTGAAATGCACGGGCGTAGAATTAGCTGCATTCGCAAAGTGAGTTGGCGCTGTACAGGAAGGTGCAGGCGTGTTTCATCTTCCACGCAATCCGGTTCGGAACATGAGACGGCTTGCGATGACAGGGGTCCTGATTGCGGCGACCGCTGTTTCACCGGCCCGGAGCATGCAGGCTCAGTACCGCTCGACGCAGTGGACCGCCGATTCAGGCCTTCCGCAGAACAGCGTTCGAGGCATTGTCCAGACCTCCGACGGTTACATCTGGGTCGCGACGCTCAACGGCGTGGTCAGGTTCGACGGCATCCATTTCAGGGTATTCGACAAGAGCAATACGCGAGGCATCAGCTCCAGCCGTTTCGTTTCGATGGTGCAGGGACAGGGCAACGAACTTTGGCTTGCGAGCGAAGATGAGAATGTCGTCCGTTACAACGATGGGCACTTCGTTACGTTAGGGCTGGAGTCGGGCATCCGGCCCCACTCGGTTGGGGCTCTCACTGACGATGGTCACGGTGGACTGTGGGTCGAATCTGACGAACAGGTATATCGCTGGATAGAGGCAAGTCAGCGATTTGAAAGGGAGTCCTTCAGCACCAATGACCTGCACTTCGTCCCGCTCTGGTGGGTGGGAACAGGCTTCTGGGCAATCCGCGGAAACGAGCTCTTGTGCTTTGCACACGGCCAGCTCAAATCCCACCCGTTGCCTCGCGACCTGAATCCCAAACAGATTCGCGGTGTTGCCGCTGGGGCTGACGGCGCACTTTGGGTCGCTACGCGCGACGGACGGATGGGCAAGCTCGTCGATGGCAAATATGTGGTCTACCACGGCGCGATCGTTACAAATTTTGTGAACTCCCAAAGGCGCAATTGGAAGGTTGAGATCTCGCAGAACTTCAATCGTACAGTTACCTTCCCCTCGCAGGGTGTTGATCAGGGAATTCAGTACAACGTCATTGTTTTTGATAACGAGGGCAATACCTGGGTCGGTTCCGAGGGCGAGGGACTGTTTCGGATTCAGAAGCAGACCATCGAGACGGTCTCATCAAAGCAGGGTCTGGCTAGCGACAACGTATACCCCGTCATGCGCTCCCAAACGGGAGACGTTTGGGCGGGAGGTTGGCCGGCAGGTTTGTCGCGACTTCACGACGGTAAGGTTGTTCGGGTGTTCAGGCAGAAAGACGGACTGCCTGGCCTCGTCTCATCACTCGCGGAAGACAATGCGGGAACACTGTGGGTGGGGTCGCACAACGGAGTGAGGATACTTGCTGGCGACCGATTGATTGTTCCGCCGAGCTTCCCCGAGGCGTCTTTCCCGGCAGTGCAGGCCATCTATCAAACTCCAGACGGACTCATGCTTTTCGGCACACCGAAGGGCCTCTATGTTTTCGCCGGCGCCAAATCGCATTGGATGACCACCAGGGATGGATTGGCCACCGACGACGTGCGGGTGATCGTTGCCGATCATCGCGGCGATATCTGGATTGGCGGATATGGCGGCCTCACGCGTCTTCATCGCGGACAATTGACACGCTGGACAGAGGCCGAGGGGCTGCCTAGCAATAACGTCCGCTCGGTCATCGAAGACAGCACCGGAGAGATTTGGGTGGGCACCTACGATGGTGGCGTCGGGTGGTTTCGGGACGGAAGATGGCTGACCTTCAACCAAAATAGTGGCCTCTATGACAACGGCGCTTTCCAGATACTGGAGGATGCTCAGCGCCACTTCTGGATCAGCTCGAACCGGGGCATCTATCGTGTAAGCCGGGATCAGCTGGTCGAGCTAGCTCAGGGTCGACGAGGGCGTGTGGACTCCATCGTCTACGGTCGCGCCGATGGCATGCTGAGCGTCGAATGCAACGGTGGGCTTTGGCCCGCGGGCGCTAAGGATCATCACGGTCTCTTGTGGTTCCCGACTCAGAAAGGAATCGTGAGCATCGACCCGGCTTCTATTGCGATGGTTACGCAACCGCCAAGAGTTCAGATCGAGTCGGTAGCTGTCGAACACAAGCTTCAGGACGATCTGCATCACGTTGTTCTCAAGCCCAGGCAATCCAACCTCGAGGTGGACTACACCGCGTTGAGCTTCACCAAGCCGGACCAAATCTCGTTCCGATACATGCTTGACGGCGTGGACGAAGGTTGGCAGGAGGTAGGCCGACGGAGAACCGCGTATTACTCACATGTTCCGCCGGGGGATTATGTCTTCCGTGTCTCCGCTCGTAATAGCGATGGCATCGCTAGCCTCAACGACGACACGCTCCTTATATCGGTAACCCCACCGTTCTATCGGCGGTGGTGGTTTTTGACACCCCTCTTTATCGCTGTGTTGGCGATTGGGTGGGTTCTGTGGAACTATCGCCTACGTGCACTCCGGAAGGAGCAGGCTGCGCAGCAGGCCTTTTCGCGAGATTTGATCGCATCGCAGGAAAATGAGCGCAGGCGCATTGCTGCTGAGCTGCACGATAGTCTCGGCCAGAGACTGATCATCATCAATAATCTCGCGCTGTTTCTTTTGCGGCCGAGGGGGAAAGCGCGCACAGAGGAAGATCGCCTCCAAACACTCGAAGAGATCACATCGGAGGCTACTCAGGCGATCGAAGAAACCCGCGCGATCTCGTATGCGTTGCGTCCATTCCAACTGGATCGCCTCGGTCTCACGAAGGCAATCCAGGCATTGGCGAGGACGATCTCGCGTGCGTCGGAGATTGAGATCACGACGGAAATCGACGATATTGACGCCGCCTTCGACGAGGATGTGCGCATCAATTTCTACCGCATCGTTCAGGAGGCGCTGAATAATGTCGTCAAGCACTCCGGCGCGAGCCAAGCCAGCGTCGTTGTAAAGCGAACGAGATCCTCCGTCACCCTCCTGATTTCCGACGATGGCAAGGGGCTGCCGGCAGACCTGCGGTCGGCGGCGGGCGCAGGAGGCTTCGGCCTTACCGGTATGCGAGAGCGCGCGACACTACTTAAGGGAACAATGCAGATTCGCAGCGATCCGCGGACTGGTACTCTTCTGAGTATTGAATTCCCTGCACCGGCCGAGACACTCTCATGCGCGACTTGATCGAAGTGCTACTAGCAGACGATCATCCCGTAGTTCGCCGCGGTCTGAAGGCGACCATCGAGGAAGACGAGCAATTGCGCGTCGTCGCCGAAGCAACTGATGGCGCGGAGGCGCTCAAGAAGATCGTCGAGTTGAGACCAGCGGTCGCAATCCTCGACATCGACATGCCCGGTCTGAACGGGCTGGGCGTAGCGCGCGAATTAGCCGCGCAGAACGTCGATACCCGCATTATCTTTATGACTTTCCACGCGAGCGAAGACCTCATGCGGGCGGCGATGGACGTCGGCGGCAAAGGCTATCTGCTCAAGGGCAGCGAGACCGATGAGATCGCCGCCGCAATCCACGCTGTAGTCGCTGGCAGAACCTATATCGGCTCGGCGATGGCCGCAGTTCTGCTGAAGCAAACAAATCCAGGGGGAGCAGCTCCAGCCCTGAACATCTCTGTGCTCACGCCGGCAGAAAAGAAAATCTTGCGGCTGATCGCAGACGGCTTATCCAGCAAAGAGATCGGCGATGAGCTCTCGATCCACTACCGCACCGTCGAAAACCACCGCACGAACATGTGCCGGAAGTTGAATATCGAAGGGGCGAATGCCCTGGCGCGGTTTGCACTCCAGAATCGGGCTGCTCTTCAGGAGCGCCTTCTCTAGTTGTCTCCGCGACGCTCCGACACGGATGAGGGTCGCGATTGCGTCGCACGAATAGTGTCTTCTAGCTCGTTGAGGTCATGTTTGAGTGCATACGCGCAGGCGCCAGCCTCTCGAGCCGCGGAGCGCAGCTCGTCCTCGTTGTAATCCGTCAAGATGATCACCTTCGCCTCTGGATGTTCTCGCAATAACCGTCGCGTCGCGGTGAGTCCGTCCATCCGCGGCATGCGCACGTCCATGAGCACCAGATCAGGGCGATGCTCGGCGTAAGCCGACAATGAGTCAGCTCCGTCCTCGCA
>DASYBN010000128.1:0-7004 GCA_036500785.1 Acidobacteriaceae bacterium | reverse complement strand
GAGGTTCCTCCACTGATCAAGATGTGGGACGCGATCCCACTGCTGCACCGACAGATCACGCAGCCGGCATTCACCGGGGGACCTTTCAAAAAGGAGGGGTTCGTTCTGGGGCAGCGTTTCCTTGCTGCCAACGGCATTGATCAGACCCTGATACCGGCACGGATCATGGCTACGCTCCTCACCGTTTTCCTGGCGACATTGCTCTTTTTCTGCGCAAGGGAGATGTTCGGCGACAAACCTGCGCTTTTCGCTCTACTGCTGTTTTGTCTTGATCCAAATTTTCTTGCTCACGGCGCCTTCGTGACCACCGATATTGGGGCCGCGCTCACTATGCTGGCGGCGGTATACGCGTTTTACCGATACGTGAAACGTCCCACCTTCGCCAGAATGATCATTGTTGGTGTGGCCGTTGGCCTGACGATGACCGCAAAATTCACAGGCGTCTTCATCGTTCCGATCCTCATCGTGATCGCAGCGATCGACTACTGGCGATCGAAGAAGAAAACTGACAACGTCAATTCTCCTTCGCCTCGGCAATTGATCACTGGGATTTCTGTTGCTCTGGTGATCGGGATAGGATGCGTCTGGACGCTCTATCACTTCCGCTATGCCGCTCGTCCAGGCTCTCTCCAGTTGAATCCCGCAAGCGGGCAGTATCTGCAGCGGCTTCATTCGCCACTGAGCCGCTGGGTGCTGACGACGGTCAGCAAACTTCACCTTTTACCTGAGGCTTATATCTACGGCCTGGCCGACACGAAGATATCGACTCTTCCGAGCTACTTCTTCGGGCGAGACTATCCAGCCGCCCCACATTGGTATTTTCCAGCAGCCTTTCTCATCAAGAGCACGTTGCCCTTCCTGATCCTCCTCGGGTTGGCAATCGCCGTCATATTGCGTGGAGGATGGCAGAAGCGCCGCGAGATCATCTTTTTGACAGTGCCTCCCCTCTTTCTCTTCCTCCTGTGCACATCTGCTGATCTCGGCATTGGGTATCGGCATCTGCTTCCGATGTTTCCGATGCTCTACATCTTGGCTGCGGGTTGCGCTGCCTACGTCGTTTCCAGATATCCAAAGTCGATCTACGCATTTGCGCTTCTGCTGGCGTGGCAGTGTGTCACAACAGCAACGGCGCGTCCTGGACTGCTCGCCTACGCCAACGAAGCATGGGGAGGACCATCGAAGACACACCTGTACCTCTCTGACTCCAACGTGGACTGGGGCCAACAGCTTAGAGCGGTCAGAAAGTATCTTGAAACGCATCCGTCTCAACCCTGCTACTTTGCATATTTCGCTCAAGGACCTGTCGATTTTCGGGACTACGGGATCAACTGTCGCGTGCTGCCAACAGGATCGGCATTATGGGCGGGGCTAGATACCATGCCGTTCGATCAAAATCCAAACGTCTCGGGCACGGTATTGATCAGCGATGGGGTTTTGGAGGGCGCAGACATACCGGGCAACGAGAATCCTTATTCGCAATTCAGGTCGATTCGACCGTCAGCAGTCATTGACCGCGGAGTCTACGTCTATCGAGGACAATTCAGCCTCGGGCCTGCTGCGGCGCTGGAACATGTTCAGGCGGCGAAAGGCTTTGCGCAGCAACACAACACTGAGGGCGCGATCCGCGAAGCGCGCATTGCGCTTGATCTTGACCCGAGCAATCCTGAGGCCCTCGCTGTCCTCGGCGACGCACTGGCCGCGACAGGTGATCCGGCAGGGGCCCAATCGGCGTACACCGCAGCCCTTTACTCGCCAGAACTGGATCGTGCATTCCAGAAGGGCTTAGTAAACCAGCTTGTGGCAAAAATCAGATAGCAAACCGGCTCACGGTCAGAACAGGATGCGGCCTCCGACCTGGATAACTCGCATCGGTGATGCTCCGGTGATGACGCCGAAGGTTCCGCTGCTGAGCGTCGACGATGGCGCACTCAGGCTAACCATATTGAAAACGTTTGTGGCCTCGCCGCGGAACTGGAATTTCACTCTTTCGTAAATCTGGAAGTCGCGGAAGATGGAGGCATCGACGTCGCGATAGCCGGGAGCGTCGAGTGAGTTCGCCCTGACCGTGCCGTCGAGACCGGACGGACCAGCACCGGCCGGGCATCCTACGGCGCCGTTCTTGCAGTACGCCGCGGTGTTGAACCACTTCGCCGTAGATGCGGTTGCTGGTGAGCGTTTGTAGGGAATGAGGCCGGGGATCTGGCCGGGGACAATGTTCGGGCGATCGTTGTTATTGCCATCCAGGTTGTCGTCACTGCCAGTGGTTACGTTGAAAGGCTTGCCGCTGTGCAGGGAGACGATGGCAGAGACGGACCAGCCGTTCAAGAGTGCGCGGACGACCGGGTTATACCTGCCAAAGTAGTCCGGCTTCCATACGCCCCCGAATGAAAATTGATGGCGCATGTCGTTGTCCGTGCGCTGACGTTCGAGCGCGAGGTCGTAGTAGTCTTCCGGCTCCGTGGCTGCGCTGTTACCGATGTTGCCGGTGGTTTGCAGCGAAGCGGAGGCCATCGCCTTGCTCCAGATGTAGAACGAGTTGAAGCTCAGGTGATGGCTCAGCCGCTTCTCGACGGAGACCTGCAGACCGTTGTAGTTGGTTGTTTGCCCGTCGGTGATGACATACCCGTTGCTCATGTACTTGGAGCCAGGAGCTGGGTTGGCGCAGGTGTTCACGGCGGCGAAAGGCAGCGCGTCGTACGGACGGCGGCAGTTCACGTCGCCGGTGGTGTTGGCTGCGCGATTCGCAGTGTTGTAGATCGGAGCGTTCTCGTCGATGTAGAGGGGGATCTTGCGGCTGAACGCGCCTACGTAGTTGATGCTCAGCGCGAAATCCTTTGCAAGCTGCTGCTGCACGCCGAAGTTCGCCTGAACGTTGTACGGCCAGCGCATGCCCTGCTGAACGAAGACCAAGGAAGCGGGTGAGACATAGCGGGGGTTCGTCTTGCTGTAGAGATACGGAAACGGAGAGGTGCAGCCGGCGAAGTCCTGGCAGTCAGTCGAGTAGATGTGCTGCAGGCTGACGACGTGGGTGAAGGCCCCGGTCTCGCGCACAGCGAAGGGTTGGAAGTTCTGCGAGAGCATCCACTCGTTGCCCGAGATGGTATCGAAGAAGAGACCGCCACCGCCGTGAAAAACTGTCTTGCCGTTGTTGAAGGGATCGAAGGTGAAGCCGAGCCGCGGAGCGATGTGGTTGTAGTTGGTGTCCACGCCACCTGCCGGAACTCCGGGATCGCCGGGGAAGAGCTGTCCGAGCATCGCGTTGGGGGAGACTGTGGACTGCACGCCGGGCTTGAAGACCGCGATGCGTCGCTGCGTATCGGTCGGAGCCGTTTGCACGTCGTACCGAAGACCCAGATTCAGCGTTAACCTAGGCAGAATGCGCCAGTCGTCCTGCACAAAGAAGCCGTAGTTCCAGTAGTTCTCGTTTGCATCATCAGGCGAGTCCTGGCCCATCGTGTTCGGATGGCCGATCAGGAAATCGGCCATTGCTACACCTGTGCGGGTGTAGGTCGCCTGTCCGGAGACGGTGCTCGGCACGGTGGCACTTGTGAATGCGAATGTGCCGTAGTTGTTCAGCAGTGTTTCCAGCCGGTCCTTCTCGAGATACACCTCGGCGCCCGCGTTGATAGTGTGGCGTCCGATGGTCGTGCTGTAGACGTCGCGCAGGCCGTACACGTTGTCCCCCGCCAAAGGTCCACTGATCGCCTGGTTCAGGCTGAAGAATCCGGAAACGGTAATCTGCGGCAGCGACGGTGTGCCCTGCACGTTCAGATCGGAGCCGTACGACGCCAGCGATTTAGCGGGGTTACTGATGCGCCCGGCCATCATGCGGGAGAAGCTGAGCCATATCTGATTCACCGATCGCGAGGAAACTGTCCAGACGTCACTCGCGTTTCCATTCTGCTGGCGGTAGGTGTAGTTGGAGAGTGCCCAACCAGGGAGGGTTGGTGTCGCTGGCAAAAGAACCTGGGTTCCGAGAGACTGGAAGTAGGCAAGAGTCACACGATGCTTCGGAACGATCTGGAAGTCGCCCTTGATGAGGTACTCGTTGGAGGTGTTCGGAAGGCCCTCGTTGCTGAGGAAGCGATTGTCTGGCGTTGGCCGGTTGGGAGAGGGCAGCGGCACATTCTGCGCAAGCACCGCGGCGGCGACCGGGTCGGGCTGGAAGTTCGGATCGAGATCGAGACGATTGCCGGGTACGGGCTGATGGGTCACGGGATCGCAGACGATGAACCTGCCGCCGTAGGCGGTCACTGCCTTGTCGGCCGCGGAAAGTGTCGTCGCGCATGCGCCCAGACCACTCGCGATCTTCGTTGAGGTCGGGAGATTTTCGGAGAAGTTCCCGGCACGCTGCAGGGCGTCCGGAACGACGCTGTTGAAGTTTTGCGGGTTCACTTCACGCAGGCCACCGTAGCTGCCGAAGAAAAAGATCTTGTCCTTCCATGCGGGTCCGCCGACTGTGGCGCCGAAGCGGTTGCGGTGCAGGGGAGTGCGTGTGGACTGCAGGTAGCTGTCGGAATTGAAGTTGGTCTCCTGGTGGAACTCGAAGATCGATCCGTGCACCTGATTGGCTCCGGACTTGCTGATGACCGAGACGACGCCAGCGCCGGTCCGGCCGTACTGCGCGCTGAAGTTATTGGTGTCGACGGTGAACTGGTCGATCGCATCAGGATTGGGGATGACGTTGCCGGTATCGCGAACGCCCGTCATGTTCAGGCCGCCGTCGAGGTAGTAGGTCACCTGTCCGACCATGTTGTCGGACGAACCGTTAATGATGACGTGCTCCATGGGAAGGCCGATGGAATTCTCATTGTTTACGTTCTGCACGCCGGGCGTGAGGTTCAGCAGGGTATAGGAGTCGCGATTCACGAGCGGAAGATTGTCGATCTCACGGTTGGAGATTGTGCGGCCGAGCGTCGAGTTGCCGAGGTTGACGAGGGGAACCTCGGCGGTGACGGTGACCACATCGGATGTGCCGCCGACTTTCATGATGAAGTTGAGCGCAGCCTCCTGCGCCGCGGTGAGCGTGATGCCGCTCTGGACGAGCTTCTCGAAACCGGGCGCAATGACCGTCACCGTGTAAGGACCGATGGGCAGAAACTCTGCACGATACTGGCCGAGGTGGTTCGCCTTGGTTTCGCGCGTGAAGTTGGTCTGGGTCTGGGTGAAGACAAGGGCTGCGTTCGGCACAATCGCGCCGCTCGGATCGCTCACGGTTCCGAACATGGTCGCGGTATTCAACTGTGCCCGTGCTACGGAGGCGCTTAGCAGCAGAAATGCAAGCACCAGGCCATAGGCTTTGAAGAATCGCATCGTCATCGGTCTCTCCTGAAGAGTGTTGCGGAACTCCGGAATGCGCGCCGTCAGCGAACCGGTTCGATCTTGCGTCGTCACGCGAACGTTCATCACTGCGGCCTGTAGTTTTGCTCTTGAGGCTTTCGGCGGCCGATTGTGAACACCGAGCTACACTCCGCTCTTGGCAAGCGACTCGCAAGTGGCTCACCGTTTGCCACGTTGACGCGCTTAGTCTGTTGATTTTGGGCGAGTTTTGGCTTGTGTCAAACGTGCCGGGAGGCTGCGGCGGCCGCAGGGCCGGGAATGATTGCCGTATGACCCACCAGACCTGTGCGGCAGCCTGATTTTCTAGCGGTTGGCTAATTTTTCAGGGACGGAGATTCGGAGAGACTCGCTACCAGGTATGAACGGCGACGATGGAGGGTGCGCCCGTCTTCCCGTCGAACACATTCACCTTCAGAACAACCTCTATATTCTTGTTCTCGAGATCGCTGCCGACGCGGTCACGCACCATGCCCATGTAATGAGGGCTGGTGGCGAACTCTGCCGCGGCCTCTGATCCGTTTCGTCCAAGACCAGCGAGCACAACAACGAAACCGTCGGTGCTCGGATCCCGGAACCGCGCTACGAGGGCGTAATCGTCAGCCTTGGAATACGGGATCGATTTATCGCGGGACCACTGGATGTTCGGTGTCTGCGAATCGAAGATGCTCTCGACCGGCTCCGGCGAGAACCGGTAGCGCAAGGTGTTCAATATGCGCATGGTCCACTCGTTGTTGTAGGCGCCGAGAAGGACAACGGGGCGATCGCGCATCTGCGTGATGGGGGTCGAGGCGGCGGACTCTATTTCGTAAGCGCGTTTTTCGCGGTCAAGAACCTGGCTGACGCGCGGAAGCGATGCAGCGATCTGCATCGAGACGAAAGGGTAGTCGATATCTTTGCCCGCGGTTATCACACCGGAATATTTGTCTTGTTCGAAGACCACGCCGCCCAGGCAGACGAGCGTCGTTCCGGGTTCATGTGCGAGTGGCGCCCAGAACTGTTCGACGGCATCCGGATGCCGGGTCCAGTTGAACTTCAGGGCGAGAGCGCCGCAGATCACCATCAAGAGTAAGGCTAAGGAGACCCACAGCTTCCATCCCGAATTCGGGCGCGCCGTGGGCTGTTCGCGCATCGGCGTTGTGG
Organism: Acidobacteriaceae bacterium; assembly: GCA_036500785.1. GTDB lineage: Bacteria > Acidobacteriota > Terriglobia > Terriglobales > Acidobacteriaceae > Granulicella. Next base: position 524 of record DASYBN010000128.1, on the reverse strand, counting down.
CAGCTGCGACCGCGGGTTCCGGTTCGGCTGTAGCTGTATGCGAGTGCCCGGCGTTATGTCTCGGAAGCTCTGCCGGCGCGGCGCGCTCCGGCTCGAGCGAACCTGAACCTGTGGTTGTCAGCTCGTCAGCTTCGGGCTGCGCGCAGATGAACTCGGGTACGTAGGAACCAGCGGGCAGATGGATCTGGATTCGAGCGTCTTGGCCTTGGTCGTGGTAGTAGAGCAGGAGTCGCTTGCGGATCTCGCCGGCCGTGTAGCGGACCACAGTATCGAGACTGGTGTCGTAAGTGGCGGGGCGGCCGAACACCTCGATGCCGAGGGTTCGCTCTTTGAGGTTATCGGCGCGGCCTGCGAGCGTATGCTCCACGACGTAGCGGAGCAGAGCTGGATAGCGCTTGCTGTTGCAGAACTGCGGGCTGGCAAGAACCTCGTTCAGCTCCTTGAGCACAGCCTGTGCATCAGCCTTCGTTTCGGGGCGCCATATCTCCCGCACTGCATTTATACGACCCATTGCTTTGGGGGAT
>DASYBN010000127.1:0-8996 GCA_036500785.1 Acidobacteriaceae bacterium | reverse complement strand
CATGCCGGACTCGAGGATGGGGTCGGAGCCTTCCTGCTCGGGCGAGTAGGGGAAGGGATCGGGGTCGGTGACGTTGGAGTCGTAGACGGAGCCGATCTCGCCTTTTTCGCGGTGGACCTCGCGGAGGTAGGCGCCGGTTTCGAGGCGGCCGCCGGAAAACTTGACGAACTGCGGATCTAGGCCGGTGAGCTCGGTGACGTGGGCGACCATGGCGTTGGTGGCGGCGGCGTCCTGCGGTCCTTTGATGAGGGCCGAGGCGTAGTCGCCTTCGTCGTAGGCGATGACGGACTGCATGGCGTCGGAGGTGAGCTTGTGCTGGCGCTCGAGGTTGGAGGCGACGATGGGTGGGAGGGTGATCATCCAGGGAATAGGCGAGAGGTTGCCGTCGCCGAAGTTGGGGTTGAGGTAGGGGCTGACGAGGAAGAGGCCGTTGACGCCGACGCCGAGCTGGGTCTGGAGGTAGTGGGTGATGCGCGGGCCGCGGTAACCGCCGTAGCTCTCGCCCATGACGTACTTCTTGGAGAGCATGCGCTGGTTTTTGACGAGCCACTTGTAGATGACGAGCGAGAGGTACTCGATGTCGGGGGTGGGGGCGTAGAAGAGCTTTTTGGCCTGGTCGTCGTCGACGAGGGATTTGGAGAAGCCGGTGCCGACGGGGTCGATGAAGACGAGGTCGGTGAAGTCGAGCCAGGTGCCGGGGTTGTCGGTGAGGGTGGCGGGGTCGGAGGGGGAGTCGCCGGCGTTGCCGAAGGAGACGTGCTTGGGGCCGACGGCGCCGAGGTTGAGGAAGCCAGAGGCGGCGCCGGGGCCGCCGTTGAAGGCGAAGAGGACCGGGCGGTCGTGGGCGCCGTCGAGGGTGTAAGCGGTGTAGACGACTTCGGCGGTAGGCTTGCCGTCTTTGCCCTGCAGCGCGATGGTGCCGACGGTGGCGGTGTAGTGGAGGACCTTGCCGTTGACGGTGATGGTTTGCGCGACAGACTTGTCAGGGGGCAGTGGGTTGGGGAGGGCGTCCGGGTGCGTGGGCTGCTTGGGTGTGCCGGGCGGTGGTGTGGGTGGCGCGGGTTCGGCGCCGGGAGCGGATTGCGCGGGTGCGGATTGTGCGGGCTGGGAGCTCTGGCTGGTGCGCTGGCCGCGCTGGGCGAGTGCTGGGAGCGTGATGGCGAGGAGGATCGCGGGAGCGATGCGCGTGCTGAAGGTCATGCAGAGCATGGTATCGGAAGACGAGTGTTGTACTGCGGAGAGACCGCGAAATACGGGGATCCTTCGACTGCGCGCTGCGCGCTGCGCTCAGGATGACGGTGTGAGTGGGGTGGTTTTGGTGGCAAAAAAAACGAGCGGCGAGGTGGTCGCCGCTCGGAAGCGAAAGAGAGTTGGCCCGGTGGAACGTCAGAAGATGATTTTGGCGACGAACTGGGTGTTGAAGGGTTCGCCGGCGCCGATGCCAGGGGCACCGTTGTAGTCGCCGATGGTGTCGTAGAGGGTGGCGCTGCCGCCGACGGAGGCTGAGGGTGGAGCGTAGTTGATGCGGTTGAAGAGGTTGAACATTTCGGCGCGGAGCTGCAGGGTTACGCGCTCGACGATCTTCGTATTTTTGAAGACGGAGAGATCGACGTCGCTGTAGCCGGGAGCATAGAGCGAGTTGCGGCGGACCGTGCCGAAGCTGCCGAGTGGGGCGTCGGTGAAGGCGGAGAGATCGATCCAGTTGGCTCCGGGATGCTGGCCCTGGTAGCCGACATGGGGGTTGCCGATCTGCACGGCGCGGTCGTTGCCTTCGTTGGTGCCGGAGATGTCACCACCGGCGTAGACGGTGAAGGGTTCGCCGCCGTGGAAGGACAGCAGCGAGTTCACCTGCCAGCCGTTGGTGAGCGCCTTCCAGTGCTGGTTGCCGGGGACGTCGTAGCTGAGGAAGCTGACGAAGGTGTTGCGGGTGTCGAAGTCGGAGTTGCTGTAGTCGCCTTTGAAGTCGAAGTTGTTTTGCGGAAGAGCGCCGCGATAGGCGCTGACCTCGTCGAGCGCATGCGACCAGGTGTAGACGGTGGAGCTGGAGAGGCGATGCCAGTTGGTGATGCGGAAGGTGGCCTGGAGAGCGTTGTAGTTGGAGCTGCCGATGCTCTCGATCTGGTTGATGTTGCCGTACTGCGGATAGAGCGAGTAGTAGGGCCGCGTTTGCTGCCGCTCGTAATCGGTGTCGTAGACGCCGGGCTGGGACTGGTTAATATCGAGCAGCGAGAGGAGGTGACGACCTTCGGAGCCTACATAGCCGAGCTGCGCGATGATGGAAGGCGTGAGGGTGTGCTCTATCTGGATGTTGTAGTTCTCGTTGTAGGACGGGCGGAAGCCGGAGTTGATTGAGAAGACGCCGCAGGGCGAGGTTGCCGCGCAGGGGTAGCTTTCCGTTGACGGGAAGATCGGAACGTTACTCTCAATCTGCTCCTGGGCCTCAGGAGTTGCGCCGATGGTGTAGACGGGGTTGGGGCCGCCGGGATTTCCTTCTACGCCGTTGGGAGCCTGGTTGCCGGGGCGATTGTCGAGGAACGGATTGAGGTTCGGCGTGTCGGCGTACCATCCGTAGCCGGCGCGAAGGACGGTCGTCGCATTGACTGCGTAGCTGATGCCGACGCGAGGAGAGATGTTCTTGTAGTACTGCTGATAGAGATTGGCGATCTGCGCGCCTTGGAAGGCGAGTCCGTTGTTGTCCGTGAGTGAGGGAACGAAGGTGGACATGTCCTGGTTGCCGTTGTGAAGAGGACCTGCGTAGTCGTAGCGAATGCCGTAGTTGATGTTGAGCTTGGGTGAGACCTGCCAGGCGTCTCCGGCGTTGAGGAACCAGGTGTTGACGAAGACCTGGCGCTCGGGATCGCCGATGGCAATGGAGGCGGCAGAGAAGCGGCCGGAGAGAAAGTCAGCGAGCGGCGCGATGAAGCCGTCGGGGTAGTAGCAGGTGGACTGGTGGCCGACTGGGCCGCCGCGGACTCCACCCTCGTCGCAGTTGTCGTTGATGGTGGAGGCGATGCGTGTGCCGTCGAAGGTGAAGGCGCCGACCGAGTGGCGTTTGTAGAACTCGTCGAGCTGCGCCTGACGGTATTCGCCGCCGAAGCGGAACTCATGCCTGCCGTGGACCCAGGAGAGCTGGTCGGTGAGGTGACCGGTGATGTCGTTGCGGCCTTCGGGAGGCGTGAGGCCGACGGGATCGAAGCTGCCGCTGTTGACGCTGGTTCCACCGGAGCCAAGGGTATTGCCGATCTCTATATTCGGCGCGTTGCTGTAAGGCGCGCCAGTGATGAAGCCAAGGCTCTGCACGTCGTAATCGTTGTTGAAGTCAGAGAAGACCTGGTTGAAGTAGTTGACGCCCGCGAGCACTGTGTTGGACATGTACGGCGTAATCATGCGGGTGTAGACGATGGCGATGTTCTGCACGTGGATGGGCGCGACCTCGTAGTAGGAGAGCAGCTGCGAACCGACGGGAGCGACCTGATTGCCTTGTCCGACGAACCAGTGCGCGCTGAGAGAGTCCTTGCCCGTGATCCGGTAGTCGACCTTTCCGAGACCGTTCCAGCTATAGCCGTACTCGGGATCGCTGGAGTGATAGTTGTTGACGACGCCGACGGTGTCCTGCGCGAGAACGCTTTGCCCCCAGAGGGTGTTGAGGAGGTTCTGCATCATCGGCACTACGGGAATGCCGTTTTCATTGAGCAGAGCGATGGCCTGGTTCTGCCAGCCGACGGAGGGCTCGGTGGCGGTGCCGGATTGGCCGATCACGAAGCGCTGATGCTCGAAGGTGAGAAAGCCGAAGAGCTTGTCCTTGATGAACGGCGCACCGACAGAGAAGCCGGTGTTGTAGTTGCGCACCTTCTGCTTGGTGGGCGAGAACGGGCTGGCCGCGCCGAAGAGCTCGTTGCGATTGAAGTAGTACACGGAGCCGTGAATCTGGTTGGTTCCGGACTTGAGCGTGAGATTGACGGTGCCGCCGGGGTTGCGCCCGCCTTCGGGACCGGCCTGTGTCTGCGCCGAGAACTGATCGACGGCGTCGATGGGCAGGATGATTCCGGCGATGCCGGAGACTCCGCCCTGGTTGACGGCCGGGATGTTATGCCAGAGGTCGTTGTTGTCGACGCCATCGATCTGCCAGTTCATCTGGTTGGCGCGCGTTCCGTTGAGCGAGCCGTAGCCGCCACCGGAGTATCCGGCGTAGCCGGGAGTGAGCGAGATCATCTGGGTGAAGTCGCGCCCGTTGAGGGGAAGATCGGTGACGGTTTTCGCGTCGATCACGGTGGTCTGGGTGACGCTGGTGGTGTCGAGCGAGACGGCGCTGGCGGAGACCTCGACGGATTCAGCGGTGCTGGAGACAGCGAGCTTCACGGGAAGCGTGTAGATCTGCCCGGCAGAGACGGTGATGTGGTCGATCCTGGTGTTGGCGAAACCGGGAGCGGTGACGGTGATGGAGTAATCGCCGAGCGGGAGATCCTGAAAGAGGAACTCGCCGGAGGAGGTGCTGACGCCGCTGGTCTTGACGCCGGTGCCGGCATTTGTGGCGATGACGGCTGCGCTGGCGACGCTGGCTCCGGTGGAGTCCGTAACGGTGCCGTTGATGCCTCCGCGGAAGGTTTGGGCGAGAGTGGTGAGCGATGTTGTGAGGAGAAGAGCGACGAGCAGGAGAAGGTGCGTGATTTGAAGTCGGGTTCGCTGCGACTGCATAACGGCCTCCGAGACAATACGGGTCTGTGGCCACTGGGGAGTGGCTGATCGACGTGAACTGCGGGGACTAATGCGGTGCGTCGAGCCGCTGCCAGGTATGGCGGGGCGCTCGATGAATCAGCTGGTCAGTTACCGGTTGAGTTCAGGGCCTTGCTTTATTGATTTTTGGTGAATTGACCAGAAGTTACATGCAAACAGGTTGGAGCGCAAGCAAGAAATTCGCCTGGCGAGGAAGAAATGACAGTATTGTGCGGAAATCGCGTGCGGCGGTTGTGGAGGATCTCGGGTAGAAGCAAGAATGCGGCGCGTCAGTTGTGGTGCGGAGTCTTAGTGTCCGTGGTAGGGGACGTAGAGCTCCGGGTAGTCGGCCTGAAGCGTGGCAATCTTGGGGCGATCACAGACCATGATGTAGGGATTGCTGGGATTGTGGAGGGCGTAGTCCTGGTGGTAGTCCTCGGCGCGGAAGAAGCCTTTCAGCGGGACGACCTGGGTGACGATGGGGTGCGGCCAGGCGTGCGCGGCGTCGAGCTGCGCGATATAGGCAGTGGCAATGCGTTGCTGCTCGGGCGAGGAGAAGAAGATCGCGGAGCGGTAGGAAGTGCCGACGTCAGGACCCTGACGGTTGAGTGTCGTGGGGTCGTGGATGGTGAAGAAGACGCGGAGGAGCTGGCCGTAGGTGAGGCGCGAGGGATCGTAGACGACTTCGACGGATTCGGCGTGGCCGGTGGTCTCGGTGCCGACGTCGTCGTAGTGCGCGGTGGACGCGGAGCCGCCGGAGTAGCCGGCGGTGGTGGCGAGGACGCCCTTCACGCGCTCGAAGACAGCCTGCGTGCCCCAGAAGCAGCCCCCGGCAAAGACCGCAGTGGCGCGGGAGGGCGAGGTGGCGAGGGTGGCGTCGGTCTGCGGCGGGGGGATGGGGCCGTGCTGCTTCTCGGACTGCGCGTTGCAGGCGGCGGTGGAGAGTGATAGACCGAGTGCAAGCGTGGCGGCGACGGCAGATCGCAGGCGCATGTGCATAGTATCCACCTTGCGATGACGGTAGAGTTTTCTGCGAGGAGATGCGGATGAGAAAGCGAATGTGTGGGGCGATTGCGTTGGCGCTGGTAATGGGTGCGGGAGTGATCGCGGCGCAGGATTCGCGGAAGCCGATCGAGATCAAGGTCGATCTGGCGAAGAAGCTGGGGCGCTATGAGCCGATCTACCGGTGGTTCGGATTTGACGAGGCGAACTACGCGACGGCACCGAACGGGCGAAAGCTGCTGGGCGAATTGCATGATATGAGTCCGGTACCGGTGTACATCCGCGCGCATCATCTGCTGACGTCGGGTGACGGAACGCCAGAGCTGAAGTGGAGCTCGACGGGCGTGTACAGCGAGGATGCGCACGGCAGGCCGGTGTATGAGTGGAGGATTCTGGATGGGATCTTCGACGCGTATAAGGCCGCGGGTGTGAAGCCGATGGTGGAGCTGGGATTTATGCCGAGGGATCTGGCGGCAAAGCTGCCGGACAAGCCGGATCAGCAATACCAGATGCACTTTCCGGGCGATGTGCTGGGTGGGGCGTCGAATAATCCGCCGAAGGATTATGCGAAGTGGCGGGAGTTAGTGCGTGCGGTGGTGGCGCATCTGGTTCAACGCTACGGCCAAAGTGAGGTACTGACGTGGTACTTCGAGGTGTGGAACGAGCCGGATATTGAGTACTGGCATGGAACGCCGGAGGAGTATTACAAGCTGTATGACGCGTCGGTTGCGGGTGTGCGGGCGGCGCTGCCGGGGGCACGTGTGGGTGGGCCGGCGACAACCGGGCCCGGTGGTGATGGGACGAGTAGTGGCTACAAGATGCTGCGAGGCTTTCTGGATCACGTGCGCGAGACGAAGCAGCCATTGGATTTCATCTCGTTTCACGCGAAGGGAAAGCCGCGGATTGCGAACGGCGAGGTGACGATGGGGATCGATCATGAACTGCGGGATGTAGACGCAGGTTTTGAGGTGATTGAGAGCTTTACGGAGTTTCGCAAGCTGCCGGTGATTTTGAGTGAGGCGGATCCGGAGGGGTGCGCGGCCTGCTCCGAGAAGATGAATCCGGCGAATGCGTATCGGAATGGCACGCTTTATCCGGCGTATACGGCGGCCGCGTATGCGCGGATGTTTCAGCTGGCGGATGAGCGTGGGATTGATTTGATCGGGATGTTGTCGTGGGCATTTGAGTTTGAAGGCCGGGATACGTTTGAGGGATTTCGGTCGCTGGCGACGAATGGGATCGACAAGCCGGTGCTGAACTTTTTCAGGATGGCGGCGAAGATGAGCGGCGAGCGCGTGGAGGTGGAGTCGACGGGCGCGGTGCCGCTGGATGTGATTCGCGATGCCGGCGTGCGCGGTGTGCCGGATCTGGATGGGCTTGCGACAGTGAATGGGCGCAAGGCGATGGTGATGGTTTGGAATTATCAGGACACGGTCGCACAGGATCCGGCGGTGATGTCACGTGTGGTGATTCGTGGATTGCCTGAGGGAGTGAAGCAGGTGCAGGTGCGCCAGTGGCGAATCGACGAGACGCATAGCAATGCGTACACGGTGTGGAAGGCGATGGGGTCGCCGGCGCATCTGGATGCGGAGCAGATGGTGAAGCTGGAGGCGGCGGGGAGGTTGAGGGAGATGGGTGCGGCGAAGAGTGTCGCGGTTGTTGACGGTGAGGTGAGGTTGAAGCAGATGCTGCCAGGTGAGTCGGTGTCGCTGTATGGGGTGGGGTGGTAGCGCCGGCCCGGTTTAGTTTTCTGGGTCGAAGAGTGTGGGTTCGGTGCGAAGAAGCTGATTCATGAAGGATGCGCGATCGGCGAGCAGGCGGCGGGTGATTTGGAACGAGGGCGTCTCTTCATAGGCGATGGGGCGAATTTGGCCGCCGTCAAAGCTAAGAATCTGCGCTTTGGGCATCGCGAGCAGGATCGGCGAGTGAGTCGAGATGATGAACTGAGCGTCCTTGTGAGAGCGGACGGTCTCGTGAATGAGAGACAGCGCTGCGAGCTGCCGTTTTGCGCTGAGGGCCGCTTCGGGCTCGTCGAGCAGGAAGAGGCCGTCTCCGCGGAACTTGTGCTCGAGCAGTGTGAAGAAGCTTTCGCCATGGGAGTAGTTGTGGAGGCTCTGACCGCCGTACGAAGGGATCAGAGGTGGCGCCCGAAAGGTGTCTTCGGGGTCATCGCGATCCAGGTCATCGATGTGAGTTGCGGTGTTAAAAAAACTCTCCGCGCGCAGGAAGAAGCCACGTCCGCTGCGAATATCGAAGGCGAGGCGGAGAGCGCGTGTGAGCGAGTCGATAGAGGAGTTGCTCGCAGTAGAGCTGTTGGCGAAGTTGCGCGTGCCGCCTTCGCGGCCGAAGCCATAGTGGTGGGCGATTGCTTCGAGCAGAGTGGATTTACCGCTGCCGTTTTCGCCGATGAAGAAGGTGATGCCGGAACGTGAGAATTCCAGTGTTTCGATGGAGGAGATTGCAGGGACAGTGAAGGGATAAGCTTGCGGGTCTGCGATGCGATCGTGAAGCAGGGTGAGCGAGCGAAGCATAAGGGCAGCCGCATGGGCTGCCCTGAGCTTACGTGATCCGTTGTGTGTTTAGCGGCCGAGTTCTTCGAGGTATTTTTCGACTTCGAGGGCGGCCATGCAGCCGGTTCCGGCGGCGGTGATGGCCTGGCGGTAGCGGCGGTCCTGGACGTCTCCGCAGGCGTAGATGCCGTGAAGCTGCACGCCCTGGCGGGTGACGAAGACGTTGTGCTCGGTCTTGATGTAACCGTCGGCGTCGAGGTCGAGCTGGCCTTTGAACATCGAGGCGTTGGGCTCGTGACCGATGCCGAGGAACATGAAGTTGACGGGAAGCGTCCAGCGCTCGTCGGTCTTTTTGTTGTGGAGCTTCATGCCAGAGACGCTCTTCTCGTCGACGCCGAGGACCTCTTCGACGACGGTGTTGTGGAGGAAGTGGATCTGCGGGTGAGCGATGGCGCGCTCCAACATGATGCGCGAGGCGCGGAAGTTTTCGGTGCGGTTGATGATCGTGACCTTGGTGGCGAAGCGGGTGAGGAAGAGCGCTTCTTCCATGGCAGAGTCGCCGCCGCCGATGACGGCGATCTCGAGACCGCGGGTGAAGAAGCCGTCGCAGGTGGCGCAGGAGCTGACGCCGTGGCCGATGAGTGCCTGCTCGGAGGGGATGCCGAGCCAGCGGGCGGAGGCTCCGGAGGCGATGATGAGCGAGCGCGTCTTGATGATCTGATTGCCGACGGTAAGTTCGAAGGGCGTTCTGCAGATGTCGGCTGAGGTGAG
>DASYBN010000126.1:0-8571 GCA_036500785.1 Acidobacteriaceae bacterium | reverse complement strand
CAACTCAATCTGCTCTTTCTCACGTTTGTCGGGTCCGGCCACACGGCCGTGAGCTCCATCGCGGCGACCTCTGCGGGCGTGTTCGTCACGGGCTCGATCTTCGCTTCTACGCTGCCCGTTACGTCTTCGGCGATGCAGCAGGCTCCGGCCAGCGGATCGATCACCAACGGCTTCGTCGAGAGCTTCTCCGCGGACGGAACGACGCTGAACTATGCGACCTACCTTGGCGGAGTGAATGGCGATACCGAGCCTTCAGCCATCGTGGCGGATGGCTCCGGACATGCGATCGTCGCCGGCGAAACTTCCTCGTCCGGTTACCCGACGCTCAATGCGCTTCAGCCGGCCATCGCGGCGTCGACGTCGGGCTTCGTCACCGAGCTCACGCCTGCAGGCGACGGAATCGTCTACTCCACGTTTATCGCCGGCAGCGGCATCACGGGCGTGGCGTTGAACGCCGCGAGCAACTCGCTCTTTCTTACCGGCACGATTGCGGTGGGGCAGTTCCCTATTGCCGTAGCGAATGCGCCGCTCGCTTCGACAGGCTATCAATCGCTCGTCGAAATCTCGGCCGACGGGCAATCGCTGATGAACAGTGTTGTGCTTGCGCCTGGTGTGCAAAGCTTCGTCGCTGCAGCGCCGGACGGATCCGCGTGGATCACGATGCCGCTCTCCACACCGCTGCTGCCGGCGATCATCGAAGCATCGTCAGAGGCGGGTGACAGCTTGCTGCTGCACGTGCTCGCCTCCGGCAGTTTCGCGCAGAGTCTGCGCGTCGGCGGGAGTTCGATCGGCAATGCAAGCTACGCCACGCTGAGTACTGCTTTGGCCGCGCCAGCGATCTCGTCCGATGGCTCGCGGATCGCGGCGCCTGGCACGGTGACTCTCGATCTTGATGCGTCGTTGCTCGGCACGCAGCGTTTCGATTTCGCCACGGTTTCGACGAGCGCGCTGCTGCCCAACTCCATCGCGGACGTTGTTCCCGATGCAAATTCCTGCGGCACGGAGAGCGACTGCACCGGCACGGGCGCACTGCTCGCGATCGTCGATTCAACTACGAGCGCTGCATCCCTCGCTGTCTCCAGCGGCGATCCCTCCAACTTCACCGTCAGCAATCCCGGCTCTGCTGCGGCTTCGTCGCTGAACATCAGCGCGAGCGGATACACTCTAGCGACCGACTGCGGTGCTACGCTCTCGCCTGCGGCGCAGTGCGGCATCACGCTCAGTGGCAGCGGGCCCGGCACGCTGACGATCTCAGCCTCGAGTCTGCCATCGACCAGCATCCCGCTGCCCGCAACAACAGTGACTTCCGATCCGCTGACGCTCAGCACTTCCGAGCTCGACTTCGGCATCGTCAGCGCGGCGAGCGCGCCCTCAACACGAACGATTACCGTCACGAATCTGAGCAGCAGCCCGCAGACCTTCACGGCGGAGATCGACGCGGGTCCATCCATCACCGCCTACACACTCGCGCTCTCGAGCAGCACGTGCGCGCAGATCTCGTCCAACCAGTTCACCATTGGCGCAAACGGTGCATGCGTGCTGACGTTCAGCCTGACGGCCGCAGGCTCCTCTGCCGATGATGGCCCGGTGCGCTCCGTCTGGAACCTCGGCACGCACGACGTGACGCTGACCGGATTCTCGCAAGCTGCCGCGCTGAATTTCTCCGCGTCAGAGCTCGATTTCGGCCAGCAGTCACCGCTCACTGGCGCCATTCATCTGCCCCGCTATCTGTTTCTCTCGAACAATTCGCAATCGCCGGTCGCGCATAGCCCTGTCACGCTGCCGCCGAGCTCTCCGCGACTCCGCCGGTCTGGTGATTACGCCGGCGCAGGCGAATGCCGGGGCAGCTGCGACGGGATCGATCGGCGGGACGCGGCAGTTCGGTGTTACCAACATCACGTCGCAGCCGCTCGATCTCACGCTATCGGCTCCTCGCCAGTTCCCGGTTACCAGCACCGATTGCGCGACGCTCGCCCCAGGCGCCACCTGCGCGGTCTCTGTCGAGCTGGCTCCAGCGATCAACGGCGCTCTGACGGGCACACTCGCGGTCACCGGCACAACGCCTGGCGGCTCGACGATCCAGTCGCTTGCGTACCTGCTCGGCTACGGGCAAGGCTCCGGTGCGCTCACGATTCTAGGAGGAAGCTCACCGCTGAACTTCGGTGACGCCACGTCAGGCCAATCGGCCCAGCAGACGCTTACGCTGACGAACTCCGGCACCGGGCCGCTCACGATTCACCGCATCACGAGCCAGCCGCCGTTCTGGTCGACCAGCACATGCGGCGCCGCGCTCGCTGCTTCGGCGAGCTGCAGCGTCACGCTGACTCATGCACCGATCGATGAGATCGCCTCCGGCACCTCCGGCGCTGTTCGCCAGGACACCGGCAACCTGACCATCGAGAGCGACGCGATCACAAGCCCAGACGTCGTTGCACTCGCCGGCACGGCGACGCCGGTAGCCGCAGCGCAGCCCGCGAGCTCGTCCGTGCTCGCGAGGTACACGCTCTCTTCGAGTGCACTTACGTTTGGCACCACGCAGATCGGCGACATCTCCTCCGCCCAGACACTCACGCTGACGAACAGCGGCACATCGACAATTCACATTGCCGGCGTGCTCGCGCCGCAGGACTTCACTGCGAGCTCCAGCTGCACGACGCTGCTTCCAGCCGCGGCCTGCACGATTGAAGTCGAGTTCACACCAGGCGATCTCAACGCGCAATCGCAGCGCACCGGCACCCTCGAGATCCAGTCGGATGCGGCCGACTCGCTTGAGTTCGTGACGCTGCTGGGGAGCACGACCGCTGCGCCGCTTACGTTGACACCGACATCGCTCGACTTCGGAACGGTGGCTGTTGGCCAGAGCGCGCAGCTGTCTGTCACCGCGACAAACACTGGCACTTCACCGATTACATTCGGCGCTTTTACGGCAAGCGGGCCGTACACAGTTACGAACGGAACATGCCCTGTTTCGGGAGGCACACTCGCAGCTGGCGCGCAGTGCAGCTTTACTGTGACGTTTACTCCCACCGCGGACGCAGCACAGCCTGGACTCGTCTCGCTGGCCAGCAGCGCGACGCAGATGCCGCTCACCGTCGCGCTCACGGGCACGGGCGACGGCAGTACAGCGACGCCGCCCCCTCCGACTTTCGCCCTTACGGTGAATGGTGGCTCGTCTGCGTCTGTATCGGTCGCGAGTGGACGGCCTGCGGCGTTCAGCTTGAGCCTCACTCCGGCGAATGGATTTAGCGGCCCGGTCGCACTCACGTGCGCGCCGATCGGCTCAGCTCCCTATGCGAGCTGCTCGCTGCTCGCGTCGACGCTCACGCTGGGCAGCACCGCCGAGACTTCGACTGCGACCATCAACACACTCACCTCAAGTCCCGAGGCATCGCTGCGGTTGGCGAGCATCCTTGTTCTTCCGCTCCTCACATTGCTTGCAGCAACGCTCAGCCGCAAGCGCCGCGGGTTGGCCAGCATCACGCTTGCAGTGCTTATCGGGGTTGTCGCTTTGAGCGTGAGCGGCTGCGGCAGTGGGAGTGCGCCCTCGCAGACATCGGCGTCGAACCTGCTGTACACACCCGCCGGGACGTATCAGTGGAACGTCAGCGCGAGTTCCACCAGCGGACCTGCGATCAGCTCATCCGTTGTTCTTACAGTGACAGTGCAGTAGCGACGTCAGCGGCTGCGCGGCTCCGGTTCGGATACTCCCGGCACCGGCACCTGCCCCACGATCTCGATCCCGAAGCCCTGCAGCGCGGGCACGTGCGTGGGGTGGTTGCTGAGCAGCAGAATTCTGCGCACGCCAAGGTCGGAGAGAATTTGGCCGCCGAGACCTACCTGGCGCAAGACACGCTGCTGACCATCTTCGCTGCGCTCGCCGGTTGCGGCTCCGCTGCGATGGAAGGCGAGCCTCGCGGGATTCACGCTGCGGTCCACGCCGAGGCCCCGCTGGGTGTGGTGCAGATACACGATGGCCCCGCGCCCCGCCTCGGCAATCGCACGCATCGAGCCTTCGAGTGTCGCCTGGCAGTTACACAATGCCGAGCCGAAGAGATTGCCGGCGAGGCAGTGGGTGTGTACGCGCACCAGGACCGGCTCGTCGTTCGCCTGTGCGCGATCGAGGTCGCCGTAGACCAGCGCAACATGGGATTCGCCGCTGGATTCGCCTTCGTTCCTGTACGTCTCGCCAAGGCCGGCCTCGCTTGCGTAGGCGATCATCCGGAACTCGCCGTACGCCGTCGGCAGCTGCGCCTCGGCGACGCGATGCACATAGCGCTCGTTCTGGAGGCGGTAGCGGATGAGCTCGGCGACGGTGAGCATCTTCAGCCCGTGCTCAGCGCAGAAGCGCTGCAGGTCGGGCACGCGCGCCATCGTTCCGTCGTCGTTCATGATCTCGCAGATCACGCCGGCGGGAATCAGCCCCGCCATCCGCGCGAGGTCGACGGAGGCTTCGGTCTGCCCTGCGCGAACCAGCACGCCGCCCTTGCGCGCGCGCAGCGGAAACACATGACCGGGCCGCGCCAGATCGTTCGGCGTTGTGCCCGGCGCAATCGCCACCTGAATGGTGTGGGCGCGGTCGGCGGCAGAGATGCCGGTCGTGACGCCCTCACGCGCTTCGATGGACTCGGTGAACGCGGTGCCGAAGCGTGACGTGTTGTCCTGCGTCATGGGGCCGAGGCGCAGCGCATCGGCACGTTCCTCGGTGAGCGTCAGGCAGATGAGCCCGCGGCCGTACTTCGCCATGAAGTTGATCGCCTCGGGCGTGCAGAACTCGGCGGCAAGCGTCAGGTCGCCTTCGTTCTCGCGATCCTCGTCATCGACGACGACGATCATGCGTCCAGCCTGCAGCTCGGCGATCGCCTCCGGCACGTTCACAAATGCGCTTGGCTCAGCCATGAGCGAGGCTCCTCGTCCTGCGATCTCAGAAAGAACTGGCCGCCCAGCGGCGGCCAATCTTCGATTTTGTTCGGCTGGATGCGGCGCAGCCGATGCTAAAGGGTGGACTCGATCTCAAAGCCCCAGGCTTCCAGGAGCGCCTCGGGGATGTACTTGGAGTTCTTGTTCCGCCGCGCCCACTCGCGCAGGCGGGTGGAGCGGATGTACTGATCCGGAGTCAGTTTGTACTCCTTGACGATCTGTTCGAACGATGTGACGGTGGGGACGACCGGCCCGATCGGCTCGGGCTTGCCCCAGTTGGGATTACCACGGCGCTTTGCCATCTGGGAGATGCTTCCTTTCGCTACTGCGGCAGGGCCGCAAACACCTTAGTTTAGCATATTTCGGGTCGTTTTCAGGCCATTGAAGGGACAGGACTTCCGCCGTCCTGAAGCTTCAGGACGAGGAGAGCGTCAGGCTGCAGGCGACTACCGGGATTCGCCGTACCAGCGCTCGAGGTCGCCGTGCATCGCCTTCAAAGCGTCGACGTTGAGATAGACCATGTGGCCGGCGGGATAGTAGCCGAACTGCACATTCTTCACGCTGGACTCGGGCAGCATCAGCTGGGCAAGATCGTGTTCGGTGCCGAAGAACGGCGTGGCCAGATCGAACCATCCGTTCGCGGAGAAGACTCGCAGGTGCGGGTTCTTGCGCATGGCGTCGGAGAGGTCGATCACGGTATCCGGCTCGCTCTCCTCGCGTCCCGGACCAAAGCCGCTCCCGGACGGTTTATGTTTCCAGTCCCAGTTCTGATTGATTCCTGGTCCTTGCAGGTAGTAGGGCTCCGAGCTCATGTACTTCAGCTCCGACTGAAGGTAGTCGTGGAACGCGCCGACGAATACGCCGCTGATACCCGTGTCGCTCGGGTCATAGCCGGGATTCTCTCCGGCGGCGTCGATATCGTCTCCCTGGAAGCGGGCATCGTAACGGCCGAGGATCTTCTCGTCGCCGCGCAGAAGCTCCTTGCGGAAGCGCGTTGGCGAGATGCGCAGCTTCGCGTCCTTCACGTAGTCGAGCGGCAGGCCAGTGAAGTCTGCGACCTTCTGGGCGACCGCGTCGAACTGTGCTTTGGGCAGCCTGTCGCCCTGGTGCAAGGCGGCGGCGTACTCTCCACCGGCGAACTCGCGGGCCCTCTGGACGAACTCCTGCATCGTTCCGGTCTGGGGAACCTTCTTGTAGTACCAGGCGATGGCGGCGTAGCTCGGCAGATAGGTTGAAGGCTCGATGTCATAGCCTGGCGCGCGCACGTAGTAGTTCAGGATGGACGAGAGCAGAACGACGCCGTTGAACTCAATGCCGTCGTTGTTGAGCGCGGCCACCAGCGCGGCTGAGCGTGGCGTGCCGTAGCTTTCACCGAAGAGATACTTCGGCGAGTTCCAGCGCTGATTGATGGTGATGTAGCGCGTGATGAACTTCTCAAACGCCTTCACGTCTTGGTCGACGCCCGCGAAGTCCTTCGCGGTTCCTTTGCCGACGGCGCGCGAAAACCCGCACAGCGGCGCGTCGATGAAGACGAGATCGGTCTTGTCGAGCAGGCTGTACTGATTGTCGACCCACTTGTAAGGTGCGGGGCCTGTCGCCTCGGGGCTCGCGGTCACCACACGCACGGGCCCAACGGATCCCATGTGCAGCCAGATGGTCGCGGAGCCCGGACCGCCGTTGTAGAGAAACGTCACCGGGCGATTGTGCTTATCCGCGCCGTCCTCGGTGTAGGCGACGTAGAAGATGCTCGCGTTGGGCTTATCTTCTTCATCGCGGATCAGCAGATTGCCGGCAGTGGCGGTGTAATGCACGGTGCGCGCGCCGGCGCTCCACGTGTGCTGTGTTTCGGACTTTGTCTCCGCCGGAATCGGCAGAGCGTTCTTCTCGTTCTGTTCGGGTTCACTCGCCGTGTGGGCCGTTGCCGCCGGTTCATCGCTTCGCCGCGGCCGCTGCGGCTGGTCCTGCGCAAACGCCGTTGCTACCAATGCTGTTGCCAAAAGAACAGCGCACAGAGACTTAACCACGGTGGCCAATGAGACCCTCCTGAAGAGCAATCTGAATTCGTGAAAAGTGTGTAACTGCGGGATGAGACGACTATACCGAACTCCGAGTCTCAGCGAGCGGGGATTATTCTGCGAGTCGGCCTGTGACCTACACTCGAGCTATGTCCGCGTGGCGCTCGCACGTCCAGACCATTGAAGACCTCCGCGGGCCGGCGGGCCGGCTGGAGGCGCTGCTGAACACGGGAACGCCGGATGCGCTCTACGTCGCGCTGGTGGCGCATCCGCATCCGCTCGGTGGCGGCACGATGCACAACAAAGTGGTGTATCACGCCGCCAAGGCGTTCTCGTACTTCGGGCTGCCGACGCTGCGCTTCAACTTCCGGGGCACGGGCCTCAGCGAAGGCGCGCACGACGACGGCCGCGGTGAAGTTGACGACGTGCGCGCGGCGCTCGACTGGCTGACCGAGCGATTCAACCTGCCGATTCTGTTTGCGGGTTTTTCGTTCGGCTCGAATGTTGGACTGCGCGCCTGTTGCGGCGACGCACGCGTGCAGGGACTGGTTGGGCTTGGGCTTCCGGTGCGCGCTGCAGGACGCGACTATCGCTATGATTTCCTGCCCGCCTGCGGCAGCGTGCCCAAGCTCTTCATCTCCGGAGATCACGACGAGTTCAGCCCGCGCGGAACGCTCGAGGCGTATCTGGTGTCAGCGTCGCAGCCGCGCGAGATTCACTTCATTGAAGACGCGGATCACTTCTTCGCCGGAGTTCCGGGCTCGCCGGAGCCGAAGCTCGACAGGATGTCGGCGCAGTTGCGCAGATGGCTTGAATCGAGCTTCGGTCTCACTCCGCCCGCGTGACCCGTGCGTTGCACTCGTGAGATGCCGTTGAAGGTTCCCAACCAAACCTCGCAGCCACGGAGCCGTCTAATTCGAGAGCCGACCCACAACAGGAACCAGAGCAGCGAATTCTAAAAACGAGGTCTCCATGAAGGCACCAGCTCTTCTCGCCACCACGATCTTTGTCCTGGCCGCCTCCGCGCAGCAGGGACCCCCGGGACTTATGCCCACCCTGCCGCTGCGGCAGACGTTCGTATCCGGCGCACAGGTGGTGATCGACGACGCGCAGGCGGTCGACATCAAGGCCGACAATGCTCACTTCGCCGGTCCGATGCAACAGCTGAAGCAGGCGAGCGACAACCTGACGGCGATGGCCGAGGACGATCGCGAGAAGGACATCGCCGCGTCGATGTAGGACATGGTCTTCCAGATCTCGTCGTGCCATATTCAGGCGCTCGACGGAACCTCGACGAACAAGTGCGAGGCGCAGATCAGGTCCGCGGAGAAGCAGGCGATGGACGCGCTGAACCGGCACAAAGAGAACGGCAGCTGGGTCGACGGGCCGCCGGCATAGCGGGCCAGAATGTTCAGGGTGAGATCAGGCGGATACCAGCGGAAGCTGCGCGGTGTCGCCCTGGCGCGCGAGGTACTGGTGTATGAACGCGATCGCCATACTTCCCTCCCCGACGCCGCTTGATACGCGTTTGATCGAGGAGTGGCGCACATCGCCGACGCAGAACAGGCCCGGCAGATTTGTTTCGAGCGGAAACGGATTGACGTCCGTGTCGCCCCAGTTGGGCAGGTCGCGGCCGGTG
>DASYBN010000125.1:0-11762 GCA_036500785.1 Acidobacteriaceae bacterium | reverse complement strand
GGCTTCGTGTTTTCGAACGTCTGGTTCATCTTCTTCGGGGGCCTGGTCCTGCTCTGGAGCCAGCTGCGTATGGGTGCTCCGCTGGACTCCGCCGAGACGAGCTCGCTGCTTGTCTCCGACGTCATGCTCACCGAGTACACGCTGCTCTCGAGCTCCGACACGCTGCGGGGCGCACTCGCTCAGACGACGCACAGCCTCCATGATGTGTTCCCGGTTGTGCGAGGCGACCGCCTTGTCGGCTCCATCTCGCGCGATACGCTCGTGTCGCGCCTGCAGCTTGAGGGCGATGGCTATCTGCAGGCTGCTATGAATCGGAGCCTCTCGTTTGCCGAGCCGACAGAGAAGCTGGTCGACGCATTGCGCCGCGCCTCGTCGTTCGCGTCAACCGGTCTCGTGCCGGTGATCGAAGGCGACGCAATGCTCGGTCTGCTGACGCCGCAGAGCCTCTCGCGTGCGGTGCAACTCGCCCGCCTCACGCGGCCACCTCGACCCGACCGCACAGAAAATGAACGCCCCGGAATCTAAGGAACGAGAGCCGCTCGCGCCCGGCCTCTACCTCGTCGCCACGCCCATCGGCAACCTCGAGGACATCACGCTGCGTGCGCTGCGCGTGCTGCGCGCGGCGGATCGAATCGCCTGCGAGGACACGCGCCAGACTGCGAAGCTGCTCTCGCACTTTGGTATCACGACGCCGACCGTCAGTTACCACCTGCATAACGAGGTGTCGCGCGCGCAGGAACTCATCGATTCGCTTAGAGAGGGTGGACGCATCGCCCTCGTCTCCGACGCCGGCACACCCGCTATCGCTGACCCCGGTGCGGCAATCGTCTCAGCCGCCATCGACGCTGGGATTGCCGTCTATCCGATTCCCGGAGCGAACGCAGCGCTCACCGCGCTCGTGGCAAGCGGGCTCTCGACCGAGCGGTTTACCTTCCACGGCTTTCTTCCGTCAAAGTCCGGCCAGCGCCGGTCCGCTCTCGAGCAGCTGCGAGCGGAGCTGTCCGCCGCTGATAGCAACTACGACCGACCCCCAGCGACGCACATCTTCTACGAGACCCCGCACCGCATTCTCGATGCCCTCGCCGATGTGGCCACGATTCTTGGTCCGGCGCACCGCATTGTGCTCGCACGCGAGCTTACCAAGCTGCACGAAGAGCACCTGCGAGGTTCTGTCTCCGAGGTGCTCGCAACGCTGCAACAGCGGCCATCGATCCGAGGCGAGATCGTGGTTTTGCTCGAGGGCACGCTTACCACCAGCGCCTCGGCGGGGACCATACAGCAATCCCTGGCGGACGAGGTCCACGCCCTCTTACGCTCGGGCGCTTCTGAAAAAGACGCTCTCAAGCAAGTCGCGAAATCGCGCGGGCTGGGCAAGAGCGACGCTTATCGTGAGTGGCAGCGAAGGAAGCGCTAAACGGTCTCACGTCCCTTCAGCCGGTCGTACACATACTTGTCGCTGACCGTACCCAGCGACTCGTTGTAAAGCACGAGCGCGCCAGCGGCCTCTTTCAGTTCCTCACTGAACTTGTGAATGGAACGCAGATGTTCGGCGGTCGCCGGAATTTCAAGCCGGCTCGTCTGCAGGAATTTCTGATAGCCACGATCCACCAGACGCGAGATCTCGCCACCCAGCACCCATCCCGGCTTGGCGATGATCCGCGTTGCGCCGCCCTTGTCGCCCGGCGCTATCTCCGCTGCGCATCCATACTTAGAGACGCGCCTCGCGCCTGCCGCGTGGCTTGCACCGTCAGCGGCCGGTGCAACATCAAATCTTTCGCTGCCGAGAATCGACAGCACATCATCAAACGACTTCTGCTTCGCTAGTTTGGACATCGCAACCCTGTTTGAGTGCTTGCATCTCGTCACCGCAGGCGACACTCCAACCGCCGGATCGCCCGCAGTAAACTCAATCTAGACTCTCGCACATCGGCGCGGCGCGTTCAAACGCAGCCCGAAGGAGCCGGGCAAACCGACACATGATCGCCGCACCCGCCAAATCGCTCGGCCTCACGCTGCAGGATCGCATCGGCAACACGCCGCTGCTTAGACTTGACGGCCTTCTGG
Organism: Acidobacteriaceae bacterium; assembly: GCA_036500785.1. GTDB lineage: Bacteria > Acidobacteriota > Terriglobia > Terriglobales > Acidobacteriaceae > Granulicella. The sequence goes on along the minus strand of DASYBN010000125.1, from coordinate 9,698 downwards.
AGAATCCCCGCATTCAGATTCTGGGCAAGGCCGAGTGGGCCAACCCCGGCGGCAGCGTCAAAGACCGCGCCGCTTCTGCGATCGTCGCCGACGCCATTCGGCAGGGCCAGATCACGCCTGGTTCCCCGAGCTCCAAAGCCCTGCTCGACGCCACCTCCGGCAACACGGGCATCGCCTATGCCATGCTCGGCGCCGCAATGGCCTTCCCTGTCACTCTCTGCGTTCCATCGAATGTTTCGCCGGAACGGAAAAGCATCCTCGCGGCTTATGGGGCCGACGTGCGCTGGACCGACCCAGCCGAGGGCTCCGATGGCGCCATCCGCATGGCACGCAAACTCATCGGCGCCGAACCCGATCGTTTCTTCTATGCCGACCAGTACGGCAACGACAATAACTGGCGCGCCCACTATCACTCCACCGCGAACGAGATCTGGGAGCAGACCTCCGGCCAGATCACACATTTTGTCTGCGGGCTCGGCACCTCCGGCACGTTCGTGGGCGCCACGCGGCGTCTGCGCGAGCTCAACCCGCGCATTCAGTGCATCTCCATGCAGCCCGACTCGCCGTTCAACGGCCTCGAGGGGCTCAAGCACATGGCCACCGCCATCGTGCCTCCGATCTACGACCCCAGCCTTGCTGACCGCAACATCGACATGCCCACGGAGCGCGCCTACGCGATGTGCAAGCGCCTGGCCCGTACCCAGGGGCTGCTCGTCGGCATCTCCGCGGGGGCCGCAGTGTCTGCCGCACTCGACGTCGCCGAAGAGGAGTCCCGCGCCGGTCGCGAGGCCGTCATTGTGACGATTCTCCCTGATTCCGCGGATAAGTACCTGAGTGAACGTTTCTGGGCCGAAGGCCACGACGAAGATGTTAGATAGTAGATTTTAGATTTTGTCGTTTGCCTTGACCGTGCTCGTGTACGCCCACATCTCACCGCCTCTAACATCAGAAATCTGATACCTAAAATTCTGCCCTTATGTCCCTTATCCTCTCCCGCGACCTCTACGACCAGCTCCGCGCCCACGGCGAAGAGACCTATCCCAACGAGTGCTGCGGCATCCTGCTCGGCCGCGCCGACTCCGACGCGCTCCGCGTTACGGCGATGCTCCGCGCGGGCAACACACGGACTGACTCCGCGCATAACCGCTACCACATCGCGCCCGCCGAACTGATCGCGGCGCAGCGCACTGCGCGCAATCAGGGCCTCGATATTGTCGGCTTCTACCACTCCCACCCAGACCACCCCGCGCAGTGGTCGCAGACCGACTTTGCTGAAGCGCATTGGTTCGGCTGCGCCTACGTCATCACCGCCGTCGCGAAAGGAAAGGCAGAGGCGACCCACAGCTTCCTGCTGAGCGGGACCACTGAAGACGACAAGCGTTTTGAGCCTCAGTCCATCGCGATCGAGTAGCCAAGCGCGCACACCACGAAGAGAGACCAGTTCTAACTCTTCGCATAGCTTCATGGAACGGACGACCAGGCGGATACATTAGAAGCGTCGGAACCGTTGATGAATTTGTGAACGCACTTTGCTCATACATCCACGCTGGCAAGCATAGCGCTCCAGAGCTTCTCGGCCGCACTTTTTCTGGGACCCTACCGGTTCCTTCGCCGATTCGCACGTACACTGCTGCCGATGACCTCTCGACAACTCGCCGCCCTCACCCTGTTGCTCGCCTGCACCTCTCTTTTCGCTCAGCAGCCCAGCGCTGTTACCGTGGACCGCGCCCCCAATCACGCGGCGCCCACACAAAACGTCGAAACCGTGCTCAATTCGCATGGCAGCCACATCATGGGCATGTTCCTGCTCGCGTCCGGGGCGGAGCCACACCGAACCGTAATTCTTCTCCACGGCTTCCCCGGTTACGAACAGAACCTGGATCTCGCGCAGGCGCTCCGCCGCGACGGCTTCAACGTCCTCGCTATGCATTACCGCGGCTCCTGGGGATCGCAGGGCGCGTTCAGCTTCACGCACTCGATGGAAGACGTCTCCACGATGCTCGACTACCTCACGCAGCCGGCGAACGTCAGCAAGTTCCATATCGACCCGCATCGGATTGTCGTCATCGGCCACAGCATGGGAGGCTTCCTCACCGTCGCGGCCCTCGCGCAGCATCCGCAGATCGCCGCCGGTGTCGTTATCACCGAAGGCAGCCCCGTTCATGACGTCCACGACTACTTCGGCGAATCCGACCCCGCCGACTACGCCCCGCTCGCCGGCACGTCACCGACTGCGCTCCAGCACGAAGCGCAATCCCATACGAGCGACTGGAGCTTTCCCACATTCGCCGCGAAGACCGCCCCGCGTCCCGTTCTCGTCGTCTCGGCCAACGACGGCCTCCGTGCATCCAACGAGGACCTCGTGGCCGCGCTCAAGCGCGCTGGGGCCCCCGTCACCTACCAGCACTTCGACACCGATCATGGTTTCAGCGACCACCGCGTCGCCCTAGAGTCCGCGATTCTTACCTGGCTCGACAAAACTGTTCGGTAACGCTGCGTGTTGTACCGCCGTAGAAAATCAGTGCTCGCCTCTTCAAAAAAGAGTGGGCCTGAAGCGGTGCCCTTGGAGCGGCCGATTGCACCCTGCGCTCTCCACGCAACCAGCTAACCGGGAAATCTATCTGAAGGCGTGAGAACGTCACCTGCCAGCCGCGCCAGGTAATGTGGCACGTGCGAACGGATAGAACAGCGTAAAGGAGATCGCGTGATGCACAAGTTTGGCGTCTGGGCCCCTAAGGCCCAGAAGGTGTCGCTCCTATGGCGCGACCAGGTCCTCCCCATGAACGGCCCGAACCATCGCGGATGGTGGACCCTCGAGGTGCCCGAAGCGGCGTGCGGTGACAGGTACGCCTTCCTGCTCGACGACGATCCAACTCCGTATCCCGATCCGCGCGGGCTGCGCCAGCCGGACGGCGTTCATGGCGCCACCGAACTCTACGATCACTCGCAATTCGAGTGGCACGATCAGCACTGGCGCGGCGCCCCGAAGACCGGCTCCATTCTCTATGAACTGCACATCGGAACCTTCAGCAAGGAAGGCACCTTCGACGGCGCGATCCCGCACCTGAAATATCTCGCCGATCTCGGTGTAACCCACGTGGAGGTGATGCCGGTCGCCGCCTGGGCCGGGCGTCAGGGCTGGGGCTACGATGGCGTCGCCCTCTTTGCCGCGCACGAGTCCTATGGCGGGCCAGACGGGTTCAAACGCTTCGTAGATGCCTGCCACGGGGCGGGGCTCAGCGTGATCCTAGACGTCGTGTACAACCATTTCGGTCCGTCGGGTAACTACGCCACAAGATTCGGCCCCTATCTCACCGAAAAACGCAAGACTCCGTGGGGCGACGCGGTCAACCTTGATGAGGAAAGCAGCGATGAGGTGCGGCGCTTCTTCATCGACAACGCATTGATGTGGCTGAAGCACTACCACTGCGACGGCCTGCGGTTGGATGCGGTGCACGCCTTTATCGATCTCTCGGCCGTGCACTTTCTCGAGCAGATCTCGATCGAGGTCGAGCGCCTGAGTGCCACGCTTGCCAAAGAGTTCTATCTCATCGCCGAGAGCGACCTGAACGATCCGCGCGTGGTGCGATCGCGCGAAGCGAATGGGTATGGCATGGATTCGCAGTGGAGCGACGACTTTCACCACTCTCTGTTCACGGTGCTTTACGACCCCAAAGGCGGCGAAACGGGCTACTACGACGACTTCGGCTCGCTTGCCGACCTGCACAAAGCCCTAAAGCAGTCCTATGTGTACGACGGAAAGTACTCAGGCTACCGCAAGCGGCGGCACGGGCGTGCACCGGATGGGCTTTCCGCGCACCACTTTGTCCACTTCGACCAGAATCATGATCAAGTGGGCAATCGTGGATGGGGCGAACGCCTGGAGCACCTGGTGGGTCTTGACGCTGCGAAGGTGGCCATCGGCATCGTCCTGCTGGCGCCCTATATTCCAATGCTCTTCATGGGCGAGGAGTGGGCCGCTTCGTCGCCGTTCTTGTACTTCGCTGACCACGAAGATGAGGAGCTGCGCCGCTCGGTTGCCGAAGGACGCAAGCGTGAGTTCGCCGGCTTTGGCTTCGATCAGGACGTTCCCAATCCGGAAGATCGCGAGACCTACGAAAAGTCCAAGCTGAACTGGGAGGAACAGAACGAAGGCAAGCACGCGGACATGCTTGCATGGGCAAAGTCGCTCATCAAACTTCGCCGCAGCAACGTCTGCCTGAATGACGGTGACATGCACCACATGAAGGTGTCGAGCGACGAGGAGGCGAAAACCTTCGTCGTAGAACGCGACGAGGCTCGCATCCTCATCAACTTCGGCGAGAAGCCACACACGTTCACGCTGTTGAATGCCGAGAAGCTGGAACTGATCTCGCGGACCGGCACCTGCGTACACGACAACGTGCTCGATCTTCCGCCCATGACGCTCGCGGTGCTGATGTCTCCGATTGAAGAGGTGCAGGATCGACAGGTCGCTCCCCATGTTCGCTGAGGGACATTCCTCCGATGCGCGGCCTCTCCGCTGCAAGCTCCTGGTTGCATCGGATGTCCGCCGTCCGCATCGAATCTGCGGGGAGAAAGAAAGCAAGTACGGCATAATAAGACTATGGATATCCACATCCCAACACCGCTGCGATCCTTCACTGGGAAGCAGGAGACCGTCTCGGTGGGCGGGGAGACTGTTGCGCAAGGTCTGGAGGCCCTCGTGGAGAGGTTCCCAGCCATGCGCCAGCACCTCTTCACCCCGGACGGAAGACTCCGCTCCTTCGTGAACGTCTACGTGAACGACGAAGACGTTCGTTACCTGCCTGAAAAAGAGCACACCGGCGTCGACTCCGCTGCCGAGCTCACCATCATCCCATCGATTGCCGGCGGATCCTCGCTGATTGGCGGCTGTTGTCCCCTTGCTGCCTGTTGTTGTCGCTAGCCGCGAGAACAACCCGGAGCCTCCAGCTCCTCCCAAATCTCACAATTTCATCCCGTACCTGGCGCCCAGTCCGAAGCAGATGCACGTCTTGTATTCAGACAACGGGAGCCTCGGCGAATCCTGGTACGCGCCCGCTGCATCTGCATAGCAGCGGCAGGGAGTCGGCATGACACGCTGCTACAATGGAGACAGAGCCCGATGCCGCCCATGCGCGCAATCGGGCGTTCGTGTCTTCGAGGCAGAGTCTTTGCGATGAGGCTCTTGCTCCAGATTAATGCGTAGCCGACCTCAGGTCTCAGATTTGCGCAGAAGTGAGGGGAGGCGTACCTCCTCTGAAAAGGAAAAGATGCCAGCCACACTTGACGAAACCACGACCGTACTGCCGAAGCTCACCAACGAGGAGATCGCGCGCTACTCGCGCCACCTGATCCTTCCCGAGGTCGGGATGGAAGGCCAGCAGAAGCTCAAAGCCGCAAAGGTGCTGTGCGTCGGCACCGGTGGCCTCGGCGCTCCGCTCGCGCTGTACCTCGCTGCGGCGGGTGTGGGCACCCTCGGTTTGATCGATTTCGACGTCGTCGACGAATCGAATCTGCAGCGCCAGATCATTCACTCGCAGGCCACCGTCGGCATGCTCAAGGTCGACTCCGCCGAGCAGACGATAAAGGGCCTGAACAAGAACACCAACGTGGTGAAGCACAACACAATGCTTACCTCGGCAAACGCGCTCGAGATCTTCAAAGACTATGACGTCGTCGCCGACGGCACCGACAACTTCCAGACTCGCTACCTGGTCAACGACGCCTGCGTGCTTACGGGCAAGCCCAACGCCTACGGCTCCATCTTCCGGTTCGAGGGCCAGGCCAGCGTCTTCGCCACTGAAGAAGGCCCCTGCTACCGCTGCCTTTACCCCGAGCCTCCACCGCCCGGCCTCGTTCCCTCCTGCGCCGAGGGCGGCGTGCTCGGCATTCTGCCCGGCCTCGTGGGAATCATTCAGGCGACCGAGGTCATCAAGCTCATCCTCGGCATCGGCGAGCCGCTGATCGGCCGTCTGCTGCTGGTGGACGCGCTTGGCATGAGCTTTCGCACGCTGAAGCTCCGCAAAAATCCAAGCTGCCCGATGTGCGGAACGCACGAGATCAAAGATCTGATTGACTACGACCAGTTCTGCGGGATTCAGAAGCCGACCGAGGTAGGACCGCTTGAGGTCGCCTCACATGGCAACGTCGCGAATCTACCCGTCGTCGATGGCATCCCGCAACTCTCGGTCGAGCAGCTCAAGCAGCGGCTCGATGCAGGCGACAAGCCTTTCATCCTCGACGTCCGTGAGCCGCACGAGTACCAGATCGTCAACCTCGGCGCTCCGCTTATCCCCGTCGGGCAGCTCAAGCAGCGCATTGGCGAGATCCCCGTCGGGAAGGGTGAGGAGATCGTGGTCCACTGCAAGACGGGCGGTCGCAGTCAGAAGGCCTCGCTCGCGCTGAAGGCCGCAGGCTTCACTAACGTGAAGAACCTCGCGGGCGGCATCACCGGGTGGGCCGACAAGGTCGACAAGTCACTGCCGAAGTACTAAACCAGATCGCAAAAAATTGAAGCTCCGCCAAATCGGCGGAGCTTCTTTCATTTCGTAGCGGTGGCTATCTAGTCGGTGTCGCGGTCCTGGTCGACGAGGATCTCCAGCACTAGCGGCGGCTCCAGCATGAAGTCCATCGACGCCATCGTTTCGACAGCACGATCGAGCGTCGAGCGAAGGCACGGTTCCGTTGTGACGACGAACGGCAGACGGTCGCTCGCGTGTCCGCGGTGCTGCAGGATGGAGTCGATGTTGATCTGCTCCTTCGCCAGCGCGCCTGCGATCGACGCCACGATGCCCGGCCGGTCTGCGACCACCAGCCGCACATAGTGCGGTGCGTTCACATCGCCGGTCACCTCGTGCTTCTCGATCGGCAGACGAACGGCAGAGCTTCCCTGCGCGACGGCCAGCACATCACTCATCACGGCGACAGCCGTAGGATGTCCGCCGGCACCGTGGCCGCTGAACACAACGTCCCCGCCGAACCTGCCGCTGGTGACGATCATGTTCTGGGTGCCGTGGGACCATGCGATCGGCGATCGCTTCGGAACCAGCATGGGTCCCACACGCGCATGCACCACGCCGCCACCGTCTAGTTCCGCGCGCGAGACCTGACGAATGGTGCAGCCCAACTCCTTGGCATAGGGAAAATCTACGGCGCCGACGTGACGAATCGTCTGCGCCGGTACGTGTTCCGGCTGGAGTTCGGCCTTGAGTGCAAGCCGCGCCAGGATGCAGAGCTTGGCGCGCGCATCGTAACCGTCGACGTCTGCCGAAGGATCGGCTTCGGCATATCCCGCGCGCTGCGCATTGGCAAGCACCTCACCGAAGTTGGCTCCGCTCTCCATCTCGCTGAGGATGTAGTTGCAGGTTCCGTTCACGATGCCGCTGATGCGCCGGATGCGATCGCCGCTGAGCCCCTGCACCATTCCTGGAATAACCGGGACGCCGCCGGCAACTGATGCCCCGAACAGCAGCTGCACACGATGGTTCGCTGCGAAACCGAGGAGCTCAGTGCCACGAAAGGCGAGCAACTGCTTATTAGCGGTGATGACATGTTTGCCTGCGGTCATCGCTGTTCGCAGCCACTGTTCGGTGGGATCAAGACCGCCGATCAACTCGACGACGGCGTCGACATCGGACGCGGCCAAGACGTCATCGACGTTTTCGGTCCAGATGGTGTCTGCGGGAACGAAGCGCGCGCGCTCATGCTGACGCTTGCGATCCACACCGCGGTTGAAGATCCGAGTGAGACGGATCTCTTTGTGCTCTCCAGCGGCGAGCACCTCGGCGAACGAACTGCCAACCGTACCAAAGCCAAGTAAACCCAGGCGCAAATCGTGACTCCTTACTTTGTTCTTGACTAATACTTCACTTTGGAAGGACTCGCTTCCCAGACAGCGAAGCTCTCCCACGCCTTCTCGGGAAGGATGTTCTGGATATGAATGACCCGCTGGTCCATCGGTTTCTTCATTTCCTCGTAGAGGAATGAGTCATCGAAGCCTATGCGCGCCGCGTCGGCGGCGCTGTTGCCGAAGTAGATGGCCCGTACGTGCGCCCAGTAAAGCGCGGCGAGGCACATGGGGCATGGCTCGCAACTTGTGTAAACGTCACAGCCTTCCAGCCAGTAGGTCCCAAGCTTTTTGCAGGCTTCCCTGATGGCGACGACCTCGGCGTGTGCCGTCGGATCGTTGTGTGCGGTCACTTGATTCACGCCCCTCGCAAGCACCTGCCCGTTCTTCACGATGACCGCGCCGAATGGTCCTCCGCGGCCGCTGGTCACATTCTCGGTCGCGAGCGCGATTGCCTGCTGCATGAACTCGGGCCGGGGATCGCTCACAGGCTTCCTCTATTGCTTGTAGAAACGGGCATAATCAGCATCATGGTACACGGTCTGAGGTCGCGGCACGTGGTGACGCCGGAGGGCGAGCGCGATGCTGTCGTGCTGATTGAGGGCGAGCACATCGTTGCAGTAAAAGCCGCCCATGAAGTCACAACGGGAGTGACGATTGAAGACATGGGCGACGTTGCGCTGCTGCCCGGTTTGGTGGACGTGCATACGCATTTGAACGAGCCGGGGCGAACGGAGTGGGAAGGTTTTGCGACGGGAACACGCGCGGCGGCAGCGGGCGGGTTCACGACGGTCGTCGATATGCCGCTGAACTGTTTGCCGCCGACCACGGATGTCGACGCGCTCGAACTAAAGCGCGAGGCGGCGCGCGGCAAGGCAATGGTGGATTATGCACTGTGGGGCGGTGCGGTAAACGGAAACGAGTGTGAACTCGAACCGCTTGCGCTTGCAGGCGTGGCAGGCTTCAAGTGCTTCCTCATTTATCCCGGAACCGACGGGTTTACGGAGATCGATCGCGCCAACCTGGAGCTTGCGGTTCCACATATTGCGCGCACGGGGTTGCCCCTGCTGGTGCATGCGGAGCTCGGGGCGCCTATTGATCAAGCGGTCGCCCAACTGAATGAGAACGGCGCGGATTGGCGGAAGTATGCGACGTATCTAGCGTCACGACCGGATGAGGCGGAGCTGGATGCCATTGCGATGCTGCTGGATCTGTGCCGGGAGCACAGGTTCCGTCTGCACATCGTGCATCTTTCAACGGCGAAGGCGTTGCCGATGATTCGTGCTGCAAGGATGGAGGGTCTCCCGCTCACGGTGGAGACGTGCCCGCACTATCTGCACTGCGCGGCAGAAAAGATTTCAGACGGAGCGACGCTGTTCAAGTGCGCTCCGCCAATACGGTCGGCGGAGAATCGCGAGCAGTTATGGGGAGCGCTGCTCGACGGAACGATCGACCTGATTGCAACGGACCATTCGCCGTGTCCGCCAGGAATGAAGCGGCTGACGGCGATGATGCCGGGAGAAGAGCCGGGACGGTTTGATGAGGCGTGGGGCGGCATTGCTTCGCTCTCAACAGCGTTGCCGGTGCTTTGGACGGAGTGCACTGCGCGAGGAATTCCGCTGACCAAGCTAGCGGGATGGATGTCTCGAGCGCCTGCAAAGATGGCGGGATTGAGCGCGCAGGTGGGTGCGATCGCGCCGGGGATGCAGGCGAATCTGGTTGCGTTCGATGCGGAAGCGAGCTTCGCGCTCGCAGAGGAACATCTGCACTACCGGCACGCGATCTCGCCCTACATGGGCGAGACGCTGCAGGGGGTTGTGCGCGCGGCCTGGCTGCGCGGCGAGCGCGT
>DASYBN010000124.1:0-2799 GCA_036500785.1 Acidobacteriaceae bacterium | reverse complement strand
ATCGGGCTTCCGCTTCCGATGCTGGCTGACACGGGCTACAGCTATACGGGAAATTACTTCGATACATTGCAGGACGGCATTGGAGGCACTACGCCCTACACAACCAGTGATCGTGTGACTGGATCGTTTTTGGTCAGTTCGCCGCTGGGAGACAACTTCAACGGTACGGTCACACCGACCGGATACAGCTTCTCCGACGGCGTTAATACGGACGATCCCACCGATTCCGGCATCGTCGACTTTGCTATCACAACCGATGCGACGGGAGAGATCACAAGCTGGAACATCAACGTCGGCAGCGGGCCCGCCTTTGGCTCTTCCTTCCTCGAGTTCTACTCGATCACCAGCGACAGCATAACTGGAGATTCGGCGTCGGATTTCCTCGGCGGCGGCGCCTCGAACACCTCGCCGGGAACGTGGAGCAATCCGTACTACGTGGCCGCGACGCCCGAGCCCGGAAGCATCGCGCTGCTCGGCACTGGCCTGCTGGGTCTGGCCGGAATGGTTCGGCGAAAGATCCGGCTGTCCTGACGAGTCGTAATGCTTAAGCGAGGACCGGAGCCGAGGCTCCGGTCTTTCGTTTTGCGCCGGCCGCGCACGGCTACTCGTCTCTACTCTTCGGTTTACTCTCACGCAGCGCGACGATCTGCGGATGAAGCAGCTTGTTCATCAGCGACCGCGTGAGCTGCTCGATCGCCGCCTGCTGTTCCGGCGTGAGCGCCGCGTTGAGGTTGGCCAGCCGCTGCGCCGTGCGTGCGAGCTCGGCCTCGCGAATCGTCTCTGCACTCGACTGCAGCTGCTTGATCGCCTCTGCCGCAGGCGCTTGCGCCAGCCGTTCTCCATAACGCTCGGCCTCCAGCTGCACGATGGACTCGGCGGCCTCCGCCTCGCGGCCGCGAAGCGTTCGGTTCTGCTGCGCGACCTGCTGCAGATCGTCGATGTCGTAGACGAAGCAGCCGTCGACGTCATTCACGGCGGGGTTGACATCGCGCGGCACCGCTATATCGATGAAGAACACCGGCCGGTTGCGCCGCCGCGACACAAGCCCGCGCGCCTGGTCTGGCGTGAAGATCTGTCCCACAGTCCCTGACGCTGCAGCGCCCGTCGACGTGATGATGATGTCCGCACGGTGCGTCTGCTCGTGAAGCTGGTCGAACGGAATGACCCCTGTCGTTATCGAGGGCGTGCGCAGCGCGTCGGCGATCTTCTCGGCGCGCGCCTCCGTGCGGTTCGAGACCAGCAGCGTGTTCGCGCCTTGCTGGATCAGGTGCTTGGCCGCCAGATCGCTCATCTTCCCTGCACCGACCAGCAGAATGGTCTTGCTCGCCAGCGAGCCGAAGATCTTGCGCGCAAGTTCCGCGGCGACCGAAGCAATCGAAACCGAGGAGCTGCCGATCTGCGTCTCCGTGCGGACGCGCTTCGCAACCGAAAACGCGCGCTGCAGCAGAGGATCAAGGGTGGATCTCGTCGTCTCTGTCGAGCGAATCGCTCCAACCTCGCGCGCGATATTCCACGACTCCTTCACCTGCCCCAGGATCTGCGGCTCGCCGATAACCATCGAGTCCAACGAGCTGGCAACGCGAAAGAGATGGCGGATGGCCTCCCTCTCGCGCAGCGTATAAACATGCGGCGTGACAGCCGCCGTCGGAACATCGAGGAACTCGTGCAAAAACTCGAGCGCACTTGCCGGCTCCGCACCGTCCGGCGATTCGATCACCGTGAGCAGCTCCACGCGATTGCAGGTAGAAAGGATCAGGGCCTCGCGCACCCCCGGACGCCCGGCGAGCGATCGCGTCGCATCAGCCAACCGCGCAACAGGAATCGCAAGCCGCTCCCGCACATCAAGCGGAGCCGTGGTGTGGTTCACGCCCACCAGCAGGAGAAATCCGGAATTTGTCGGCTGACTCATGGCGCTTTAAACCTGTGCACAGCCGAGAGCTGGTTGGCCGCCCAGACCGCGAGCACGACAAGAAACACGAAGCCGGAAAGATACACCGCGCGCCGCCCGCGCAGACCGGAATGGCGGCGAATAAAGATCATCGCGATATAAACGATCCACATCGCCAGTGAGAGCAACACCTTGGGGTCCGCAAAAAACGCCGGTCCGATCGTCTCGAGCGCAACAACAGAACCGATGAGCAGGCCGGCCGTCATGCATGGCAACCCGAACAGCAGCGCCTTCAGCGCGATCTGGTCCGTCGTCTCAAGCGGCGGAAGCCAATTCCCCAACGCTCGTGTCGGCGTAGCGCGCTTTTGTTTCAACCGCCGCTCCTGCACGAGATACAACAGGCTGGCGATCAGCGAGATCAGCAGCGCCGCGTATGCCGCCAACAGAAGCGCCACATGCAGAAACAGCCAGCCCGTATGCAGCAGCGGGTAATTCAGTATCTCCGCGCCCGGCCGAAACGCCGGCACCAGCGTCAGGAGCGCAGCGACTGGAAGCAGAAAGATGCCGAAAGAAACCGTACGGTACGCAGTGGCGAGCACCAGAAAGGCTGCGCCCAGCAGCAGGCCGAGCATCGACAGCGTCTCGTGCGTATCGACCGGAAGAGCCCGATGCGCCGCGTAGAGCATCTCGGCGAGCGCGACGAAGTGAAAGAACACCGCGCCCAGTGCGCATGGCATCGCAACATGCCGCCAGCGCGGCCGGTTGTACAACGCCGCCGGCACCACGGCGAGCGCGGCAATGCCGTAGAAGAGAACCGCGACTCGGAGCCAGAGGAGTGTCATGGAAAAGGCTGCACCTGGGACAATTCTGCGCGAATTCCCAGTATATCGTCCGGTCGGCGGCTCAGGCGC
>DASYBN010000123.1:0-2557 GCA_036500785.1 Acidobacteriaceae bacterium | reverse complement strand
AGAACTATTTATCCGAAGAGCACCGGGATGCTCCGGGAACAGGCTGTGCGCTGGGCGCGCTGCTGGGGGACATGTCTCGGGCGAGTCGATCGGCGAAGGCCGTATATACCGCACGGCTCAAGCGCACCTTGGCATACTTGGCAGGCCTTGTTCCTCCAAATGGCAACCCTGATCGGCGCGCTCGTGCGACTCTCACGATTAGTGCAATGCTAGGAGCAATCAACCTTTCTCGTGCCGTGTCAGACCCAAACCTTTCACGAGAGATTCTCCAGCAGACTCGGGATCAGCTGATCAGTTTGAACAAGCCCGCGAAAGCGCATTAGACGGCTGATACATCTCGGCTAAGTGGTTACCGGGCATAAGCCTGGATGGCGCTTGGCCCCACAATTATTGCAAAAATCGCCGAGTATCAAATCCGGCGGCGCTCAGTCTGGAAACGCGATATGCCCTGCATACGTCATTCCTGAGGTGTTCCCCAGCCGGGAAGGAATCAAGATGTATTGCGTTGCCACTCGCGCCTGACTCGAAGAAGATGGCCTGATGTACCAGACAATCCCGGCTCTCCTCGATATTGTGCTCGGCCACGCTCGCTCCTGGCTTGACACTCTCTCCACTCGACCGGTCCGGGCAAGCGCACCCTCCAATCAACTTCGTCAATCCCTTGGCGGGCCATTGCCCGAAAACGGTACTCCGCCTGAGAAGGCGATCGAAGCCCTCGTCAGCGCCGCCGCAACTGGAACCATCGCTTCCGCCGGACCCCGCTATTTCGGCTTCGTCGTCGGTGGCAGCACCCCCGCCGCGCTCGCCGCTGACTGGCTTGTCTCCACATGGGATCAGAACGCCGGCATCTTCGCTCTGTCACCGCTCGTCTCAACCGTCGAGCAGATCACCGGGGCCTGGCTACGCGACCTTGCGGGCCTCCCCTCTAGCATGAGCTTCGGTTTCGTCACCGGCGGCCACATGGCCAACTTCACCTCGCTCGCTTGCGCCCGTCACAGCGTGCTGCGCAAGGCAGGTTGGGACGTCGAAGCGAACGGACTCAACGGTGCGCCGCCCATCGAAATCTGCGTCAACGAAGAATCCCACTACACTATCTTCCTGGCGCTCAGGCTCCTCGGCCTCGGCTCAGCCCGTGTCCGCAGAATCCCTGCTGACGCACAAGGCCGAATGCGGGCCGATCACCTCGCAGTTGCCCTGCGTGAAACCTCAGGACCGTGCATCGTCTGCGCCCAGGCCGGAAACGTAAATACCGGCGCATTCGACCCTCTGCCGGCCATAGCTGACGCTACAAAAGAACATGGCGGCTGGCTCCACGTCGACGGGGCCTTCGGGCTCTGGGCGACAGCCTCGGTCAAATACGCGCACCTCGTGCACGGCATCGAACGCGCCGACTCCGTTGCCAGCGATGCGCACAAGTGGCTCAACGTCCCGTACGACTGCGGTGTCGTCTTCTGTGCCGACGAAGCGGCCCACCGCAGCGCCATGTCGCTCGCCGCCGCATACATCATCGCAACCGGAACTGAGCGTGATCCTCACGAGTATGTTCCGGAGGAATCCCGCCGCGCTCGCGCAATACCTGTCTACGCTGCCCTCCGTTCGCTCGGCCGCCGCGGCCTCGGCGAAATGATTGAACGCAACTGCCGCCAGGCCCGCCGCTTCGGCGTCGCTCTCCGCGCGGCCGGCTTTGATGTCCTGAATGACGTTATCCTCAATCAGGTTCTGCTCTCCTTTGGCACAGCTGAGCAGACCCAGGCAACGATCGCCGCCATCCAGCAGGAGGGCACCTGCTGGTGTGGAGGCACAGTCTGGCAAGGCCGCACCGCCATGCGCATTAGTGTCAGCAACTGGTCTACGACCGATGACGATGTGGAACGAAGCATAGACGCGATAATCCGCTGTGCCCGTTCCGCCGCCGGCTAGCTGGATCTAACGACCAGCATTCCTGCGTGCTCTCCCCCAAGCTCAATGAATGCGTTGCCCTGAAGGCGCCAACCCAGAAGTTGGTCGCTAAATAATGGCCGACATACCGATTACTAATCGGAGGCTGATCGCTGCTCGCCAAGGCTTACCGCGAGCCGCCGACGGAGCTCCTCGTTTTTCTCGAGCAGACAGGACACGAGGGACCTGTGCGAAGCTGTGCCACGTAAACGAGGGTGAACTGGAGCAGATACAGTTCCTTCTGGGGCATGCATCGGTTTTGACGACCGAGCGCTACCTCGGGTGCTAGCAAAATCTCGAAGAACCAGTGAATGATCGGTTCCGATCTCTGTTCGCTCTCAGAAGCCTGGAAACACGCTAAGCCCTGTTAGCGTCATTCCAAGATCACCGCGAATGGATTATTCCAAACACCAGCTGACTTACGCCAACAACACGAATGTCTGAGCGGGCATGAAGCACCTCTCGTTGCTTCCGGATTTCAATCAAACTGATTCAGATCGGTGTCGGGCGCAGGATGGCCCAGCTCGCGGCACATAGCGACGATCTGGCCTTTGTGATGGAAGGCATGGGTCAGAACGTGATGGATGATGAGTGCAGGAGTGCGGATGGCAGTGTCTCC
>DASYBN010000122.1:0-5312 GCA_036500785.1 Acidobacteriaceae bacterium | reverse complement strand
AGCCAGCGCACGATCTCGCAGTAGACCCATGGGATTGGCTGAAACTTCTTCGGCCAGTCTTCAGGATTGTGCGGCCATGCGATCCATGTCGCGGCGTGCGGCGCCCACTCGGCCGGCATTCGGTAGTTGCTCATCTCGTCTCTCAATCCAGAAAGCGGCTGGTGATTCCGCCATACGCGTCGATGCGGCGATCGCGCAGGAAGGGCCAGTGTTGGCGTGTCACCTCGACCTCTCTCGGGTCAAGGTCGGCATACAGGATCTCTTCCTTGTCGTGGGAGGCCTTCGCAAGAATTCGGCCGAACGGATCGGCGATGAACGATCCGCCCCAGAACTCGAGACCTGCGCCCTCTGGTCCCTTCAACACTGTTCCATCGGGGAGCTGTACATCGCCGTGTTCGTGGCCGACGCGGTTTACCGCGCAGACGAAAACGCCGTTGGCGATGGCGTGCGCGCGCTGGATCGTCTGCCAGGCGTCGTACTGCCGCTCTCCGAACTCCTGCTTCTCGCTGGGATGCCAGCCGATCGCTGTCGGGAAGAAGAGCGTTTCCGCGCCCTTCAAGGCTGTGACCCGAGCCCCTTCGGGATACCACTGGTCCCAGCAAACCAGTGTGCCGATCGGCCCTGCGCTCGTGCGCTGCGCCTGAAAGCCGAGGTCTCCCGGCGTGAAGTAGAACTTCTCGTAATAGAGCGGATCATCGGGGATGTGCATCTTGCGATAGAGCGCGACGACGTTGTCCTTTGCGGCGTCGCCGGCGTAATCCAGCACCGCCGCTGTGTTGTGATACAGGCCCGGCGCGCGACGCTCGAATAGGCTGGCAATCAGGACGAGCTTTTTTTCGCGGACCACATCGCTGAGCGCCTTCGTCGAAGGGCCGGGGATCGACTCTGCAATGCCAAAGAGCGCGTGGTCCTCGCGCTGGCAGAAGTATTGAGCTCGAAATAACTCCGGCAGGCACACCAGACGCGCGCCGTTCTCCGCTGCCTCACGCACGCGTGCAACGGCCTTGGCGAGGTTCGCCTCAGTCGAGGCCTCGCACGACATCTGAATCAACGCAACGCGAGTCGAACTCTTCGCCATCGCCAGCTCCTCAATGGCAGCATCGCTGCCGAAACTTTCTGCATGCAAAAGGCGCTGGCTTCAAACCAGCGCCTTTTGAATTTGTGCGCTGCAGTCTACTTATCTTCGAAGATCAGAATCGCCGCGGCAATCGTCGTCGTCCAGCGGCCATTCTTGTCGCCGACGGCGGACTGAGTCACGTTCGCGGTGCGCACGATCTTGTCCGACATGCGGTAGATCTCCTTCTTCTCATCCCAGCTCTTGTCCGGATCGAAGTCGACATCGAGCGTTGTGGCGAGCATCTCCGCGGCGAGTTCCTCGGCGTAGTCGCCGGCCTGCTCCTCGGTCTCGCCGAAGCTGTGATGTTCGCTCAGGTAGCCATAGGTGTTCTTATCGGTGGGGATCGCCACGCCGATCGAGCTCACCACTAGCCGGTGCGGCTCGCGTGTGGAGTTCTCCGCGACAACAGCGAACACGACCTCGCCGGGGTTCAGGAACTTCAGCCCCTCTTTGCGCGTGATCAGCTTGCACTGCGGCGGAAAGATCGACGAGACGCGCACGAGGTTCTGCGCAGCGATACCTGCGTCGCGCAGCGCCAGCTCGAAGGAGGTCAGCCGCTCCTTGTGTTTACCAACACCTTTGGTGAAAAAAAGGCGCTTGGGGACCATGTCCTTGCCCAATTAATGTTCCTCCAGATGTGTCCGCTTGCCAGAGTTGGCCGCCCGGCGAGATAGCGAACAGCGAGTTCGCCCCAAGGGAAATTATCACACGCTCTGCCGTGCGACGAAGCCGGCGCTGTATGAAAATGCATGGCGCCATTCGTGAATGCGCCGCGCCGCACGTTCTCGAGAATCCGTCGTGGTACTTGACGTTCGTTTCTGCTAATTTTTATTTGTGGCGGAATTCCGCGTCTTCCCACCCGGACAGCCACGTCGAGCCCACCAAATTCAGGCAGCCAGGACTGCCCCAAGGAGTGCTATGTCGAGCGAATACCGCAACTTTCTCGAGCTGTCGTATGAAGAGCTTGAGGAGCTCAACCTCAAAGCGAAGGACCAGCGCAAGAAGCGGGTCGCGATCGACAAGCTCCAGGAAGAACGCGTCAAGTGGCTCACCGACAACAAGGGTGTGAAGGCGGTGACGGTGCTGTTTTCCGACCTCGAAGGCCGGTTGCACATGCTCGACTATGACAAAAAGTTCCTCGTCAAGAGCTTCGACAATCTGACCTTCGACGGCTCCTCGATCCGCGGGTTTACGGCGCAGCGCGAGAGCGATCTGCGGCTCGGCCTCGACTGGAGCGCCTTCTACTACGCGCCCGCCGACGTCTTCGGCCCGGGCAAGGTGCTCGTCTTCGGTGAGGTCATCGACAAGAATGGATCGCCCTACACAGGCGACGTGCGCGGCCTGCTCAAGACCTTCGCGAACGAGCAGTTCACCAAAAATGGCTACACGCTCAACGCCGCGAACGAAATAGAAGGCTTTCTGTTCGAAGGCATCGACGCCGAGCGCACGTATCACGAGACCGGCAAGTTCGAGTACGTCAACAAAGGCGGCTACTATCACTCGCTGCCGGGTGATCCTCTGCGCGAGTTCATCGACCTGACCGCTGAGGTGCAGCGCTCGATGGGCTTCGAGAACGAGAAGGACCACCCCGAGGTCGCGCCGTCGCAGTTCGAGATCAACTACAGCTACGGCGACGCGATCGCCGCAGCCGATCAGATCCAGCTGTACAAGTTGATCTGCCGCCAGGTCGCGACGCAGATGGGCATGACGGCGAGCTTCCTGCCCAAGCCCGTCACCGGCGTCAACGGCTCCGGCATGCACACCAACGTGTCCATCACCAAGGACGGCAAGAACCTCTTCTGGGATCCCGATGGTCTCGAGAAGGTCTCGGGGTTTGCGTGGGAGTTCGTCGACCGCATTCTTTCGGCCGGTAATGACCTCTGCCTGCTTCTGAACGCGTCGGTGAATGCTTATCGCCGTCTCGATCCGCACTTCGAGGCGCCGAATCAGATCAAGGCCTCGGCCGTCGACCGTGGCTCCATGGTTCGCATCCCTATCGGCAACGAGAAGTCGGCGCGCATCGAGGTTCGTTCGGTGAGCCCCGACGCAAACCCGTACATGGTGCTGCTCTCGGTGTTCAAGACCGGCCTCGCGGGCAAGACTGCGCAGATCCCGAACCTGCGCCAGGCGGAGCGCTATCTGCCGGACAACATCTATACGGCGCTGGAGGACTTCCGCAAAGCTGAGTGGACGACCGAATTGCTCGGCGCCGATGTGAAGGCCCGCTATGCGGACCTCAAGCAGGGCTCGGCAGACCGCTGCCCGCGTCTGCTCGGCACGATCGTGAAGGGATGCGAGGTGCAGTTCCATCACGACGTCTATAACCAGCTCCTCTGGGGCCAGTTCTAAGCCCGTCCGAAGCAGCATCCAGCGAAGAGGCCGGTCATCGGCCTCTTCTGCTTTTTTGCCGAAGTTTCGGTGAATTCTGCCGAAATTGCTTGGTTTTGAGCACTTCTGCCGTTACCATAGAGTTACCCCAAAAAACTCGCTTGGAGGCTCAAGCATGGCTACACGCAAGTCGCCCACCTCGGCAGAGAAGAAGACCACCACTCGGAAGGCGCCGGCCCGCAAGACCGTCCAGGCCGCCGCCGCCCCTGCCGCAGAAAACAGCATTGAAAACATCATCTCGAGGCGCACGCCCAGCTATGAGGAGATCGCCCGTCTCGCCGAGCAGTTGTGGAATGAGCGTGGCCGTCCCGACGGCTCGCCCGAGGTCGACTGGCTCCGCGCCGAGCAGACCCTGTACGCCGCTTAATTTCTGGCGCGGCGCAGCTTGACCGCGCCGCGCATCCGTTTTCTGCTTTTCTTCCCGCGCGCTTGCCGTTACTCTTCCCTTGTGCCGGGACCCACCAGATTCAAAACTGCTCAATTTGCCTGCATCGTTTTTGCGCTTTCGCTCGCCGGATGCGGCAGCGGCGGCGTCTCGATCGGTACAACTTCCTCACCGGATCCCACCTTCCTTGAGGGCAACTGGCTCGTCGTTGGTGAGCTGCCGTTCTTAGGGTATGGCCATCCCGCGAATAACAGTTTTGGTACGGCGTTGACGTTCACCATAATCGGCGATCAGATCGCAGCCGGCGGTTCGACACAAATTCCATGCAGCTCATCCGGTATGGCCGGAGGCGGTGTCGTGCTTACTGGAACCGTCGGGCCGGATGGCAGCTTCTCCGCGCAGACCGCGGCAACCCTGCCCGCCGACGCTGCAACTCTGCAGATCAAGGGAACCGTCCCATCCGCAACTGGGCAGTCCTGGATCGGGAGCTACACGTTCTCTAATCCCGACCCGGGCTGCCCATTCACCAGCTCGGGCCCGATCACCGCCGTCCGGATCGCGGACGTCACAGGGACCTACTCCGGAACCACGTCTCTTTCTCCGTCGCTCGGCAGCACCGGCACAGCCCAGCCGGTCTCGGTCAGCTTCACTCTGCAGCAGGGTCAGGCCAGCAGCGGCCCGGCGGGAACTCAATCGGTCAATGAAGCGGTCCTCACTGGCACGATCGCAGTGCAAGGCAGCTCATGCTTCTCGACGGGCCAGATCGTGCAGGCGGTACCTGCCATCGAGGGAAATGTTCTCGGGACGAGGGTAGTCCCTGTGTTCACCATGAACGACGGTTCGCACCTGTTGCTCACCTCAAACATTGAAGACACGACAGTCAGCAAGCTCGGCGTGATCGGCGCGGCGGTATCCGGCGGCAAGTGCGATGGCCAGTTCATCGAGTCATTCGAAGCCTCCCGCCAATAGCCGTTTAGCGAACACTCACGTTGCCAGCGGTCACGCGCCTTTGCTAGTTTGGCCGAATCCCCGAATTTCCCGAGGAGCCAGTTCATGCAGACCAGCTACAACGGCATCGCCGTCCCGACCGACGGCAAGGTGATCCAGTACGCCAACGGCAAGTACACCGTTCCCGACAACCCGATCATCCCGTTCATTGAGGGCGATGGTACCGGTCGCGACATCTGGCGCGCCTCGCAGCGCGTCTTCGACGCCGCGGTCGAGAAGGCCTACGGCGGCAAACGCAAGGTTGCGTGGTTCGAGGTGCTCGCCGGCGAAAAAGCCTTTCGCCAGACGCATAACTGGCTGCCGGACGACACCGTCAAGGCGACTGTCGACTTCCGCGTCTCCATCAAGGGGCCGCTCACCACGCCCGTCGGTGGCGGCATCCGCTCGCTGAACGTCGCCCTGCGCCAGTTGATG
>DASYBN010000121.1:0-3615 GCA_036500785.1 Acidobacteriaceae bacterium | reverse complement strand
ACGCCTCCGACGAGGCCCAGTTCGCCGAACTCAAAACCCTCGGCGAACTCACCCGCCAGGCCTGGAAGGACGACGTGCAGGTCATGATCGAAGGCCCCGGCCACGTCCCCATGGACAAGATCAAGGAGCAGGTCGACAAGGAAGTCGAGCTCTGCGACGGCGCGCCCTTCTACGTCCTCGGTCCGCTCGTTACCGACATAGCGCCCGGCTACGACCACATCACCTCAGCCATCGGCGCCGCAATGATCGGCTGGCACGGCGCGGCGATGCTCTGCTACGTCACGCCCAAGGAACATCTCGGCCTCCCCAACGAAAAAGACGTCAAGGACGGCATCATCGCCTATAAGATCGCCGCTCACGCGGCCGACATCGCACGTCACCGCCCGGGAGCACGCGATCGCGACGACGCCATCTCGCACGCCCGCTACACCTTCGACTGGGACAAACAGTTCGCGCTCTCGCTCGACCCCGAGACCGCGCGCGGCATGCATGACGAGACGCTTCCCGACGACTACTACAAGGAAGCAGCGTTTTGTTCAATGTGCGGACCGAAGTTCTGCTCGATGAACTGGTCCAGCAAGGTCGACAAATTTAACGAGGAGGTCCACGGCCTCAAGAAGCCGGACCTCACCCAGATCGTTACCGAGCAGATGGCGCTGCGGAACTAACCGCCGACGTCATCCAGCATGGGAAGCCCACGCGGCGCGCGGGTCTTTGCTTTGGGCTCGAGCCAGCGCACGCCGCAGCGTGATGCGCTCCGCCAGATTCAGCCCCGCGTGAATCACGAGGGGCGACAGGACAACGAAGAAGAAAGCCAACGCCAAGAACATGTCGTACACCTGAGATCCTCCAGCTGAGCTCATGTCTACTGACATGCTGGCAGCGCCTCTCTTGCCCCGCCATTCAACAGCGCGGGTACGGGAACGCTTGTTTTTGCCAGTTCTGTTCCAGAACGCAACAGAAGGCCCTTGCTGAGGGATTTCCGGAGGGTATTCGAACCATTACTCCCGGTCAACAAAAAACTGTGCTACACGCGACAGTCTCTGGTAACCAATAATTGCCCGAAGGTAACCGGCGCCTCGCGCATCACCGCGCCGTCCTCTCCAGCACCGCCGCCGAGCGGTTCAGCGCCTCCGCCAAGGCCGCCAGCTGCGCGGTCGTCCGTTCCGCATCCTTGGCGTCGATGCCCTCATTCACTCCCGGAATCACCACCGCCGCATACCCGGTGTATTCGCCCGGAGCGTAGATGGTGTGCCGGTACCACGGCCGGTGCGGCAACCCCGCCTCATTCAGCAGCGCGCCCTCGGCGTCGCGCAGCGCGTCGTTCAGCCGAGCCTTCGCCGCGGCATCCATCGACCCCGAAGCCGACTGCTTCGACATCACTGTCGCACCCGCCGCCGCAAACCGCGCCGCCGCCGCATTCGCCTGCGCGAAGTCGACGTTCAGGTGCGTCTCCGCCGCGCGCTGCTGCGCCGCCTTCAAATATCCGACGACCTCGTTGCCATAGGTCTTGTAGTCGTAGGGCAGCACATCGGCGTCGGCCATGTGCAGGATTTCGAGCCCGAACACCCGCGCCTGCTGCTGCTCGTACACAAACGTCGGATCGGCATTCTTGACGAACCACGTGTAGTCGTCGAACGTCGAGTGATACACGCCATACGGCCCGTCCGATCCGACATCCGTCGACGGCACACCGAGATGCTGAATAAACGGCGTGTAGTCCGAGCCCGAGCCGAGATCGCCCACGCGCACACCCTCCGCATTCACCGTCGAGTTCGACGGCGCATTGAACGGGTTGGCCGCAGGCCCGCGTCTCCGCGGATTCTCCGCCTGCGCCTTCTGCCACTGCTCGTAGACGGTCCCGCCCTTCGGGCTCGCCACCTCGCGCGTCACATCGCGCACAAATTCCTTCAGCGACGGCACCGCCGACGCATTGAACTCCGGCCCCGACACGCCGACATCCGTATTGAAGTAAGCCACCGCGTGCGCCAGGTGCTCCGCATGTCCCTCGGCCCATTCGGTCGAGCCGACCAGTCCCTCTTCTTCCGCATCCCACGAGCACACCACGATGCGCCGCTTAGGCTTCCATCCCTGCTTCAGCAGCACGCCCAGCCCATGCACCGCCTCCAGCATCGCCGCCGTTCCGCTGTTCGGGTCCACCGCTCCATACACCCACGCATCGCGATGATTCCCCGCGACAACCCACGCGTCCTTGTCCTCACCGCTCGCAGGATCAGGATCGATCGTCCCAATCACATCCCAGATCGTCCGCAGCGCGTAGTCCTGCTCCAGGTGCATGTGCACCTTCACCGCTCCCGTCCCGCCCAGGTGATAAGTAAACGGCAGACCACCCTGCCACTCGTGCGGCGTCGCCGGCCCATCCAGCGCCTCCAGGATCGGCGTCGCGTCCTTGTAGCTCAGCGGGTTCGAAGGAATCGACGGCTGATTCATCTTCGCCGGATCCGTCACGCGCTTCGAGTCGGGCAGGTCCGGAGTCGCGGAGATCCCCGGCGTCGTCGGATCGCCTGCATAGATCGGCAGAAACTGCACGGATCCGCGCTGCACACCGGAGTCCGGCCGCATCGGCCCGCGCGGATACTTGTCGCCGCGCACGTACCCGTCGTCCGCCGGGTCCGAGTAGATGATCACGCCCGCCGCCCCGCGTTGCTGCGCGATGTACACCTTCACCCCGCGGAAGTTCTGTCCATAGCGCACAATGACGATCTTGCCCTTCACATCCACGCCCAGCTGCTTCAGCTTGTCGAAGTCCGCCAGCGTGCCGTAGTTCGCGTAAACAACATCCGCCGTCACGTCCCCCGAGGCCGACGACCCATTGAACGCCGGCAGAATCCGCGGATCATCCTGGAACGGATCGCCGCCGTAGGCCTTCGGATCCACATGCTCCGGCGTCGGCCCGCTCATTAGTTGCTTGCCGCTCGCATCGAACGCCGCAATCTCAATCTTCTTCGGCTTGTTCAGCCACACGCGAAACTCTTGAATGCTCGTATCGAGCCCCGCCGCCCTGAACTTCGACGCGACGTAGTCCGCCGTCTTCTTGTCCTCCGGCGAACTCGCCCAGTGCGGCTCTGCCGTCAGAATCTTCAGCTCTTCGCCCGCCAGCTTCGCATCCGGCACGGCCATAAACGTCTGGTCCCACTTGGCCTGCTGGTTGAAGTCCGCATAGCCGAACACATTCGTCGGCGCTTGAACCGCCGCACTCTGCGCGATCAAGGCAGCAGGGAAGCACGCCAGGCAAACGCCGGCAAAACAGAAACGACGAAAATGGTTCACGCAAACCTCTCCTGAGAAACTCTGAATACCTCTTGTTATTAAGGCCATGGTTCCAACCGTGCCAATAGAGTCTGTTTCGTTAAGGGCACGGCTTCAACCGTGCCAATAGAATCTGTTTCGTTAAGGGCACGGCTTCAGCCGTGCCGTAAGTGCTTCGTAAGGACGCGGCTTTAGCCGCTGAGGTACGTCAGGAGGACGCAACTCTCGGCCTTACACCGGCTGCGTGCAGAACTTGCAGCGCGTTGCCGCCACCGGAACGTCGCTCAAACATTGCGGGCACACCTTCGTCTTCGGTGGCTCCGCCTCTGCCGGCTTGAACCTCTT
>DASYBN010000120.1:0-3507 GCA_036500785.1 Acidobacteriaceae bacterium | reverse complement strand
GCAATAGCCCGCAGCCAGCGCAGGTAAACCTTTGCCCAAAGCTCTTCCTCCGCCGTCCGCGTTACCATAGGGGCAGCAATGACCCCCAAGATTCTCTTCCAAGACCCCGCGGCCTTCGCGACACCTCTGCTCGTTGTCTTTGCGGTTGACATCGCAACCGGGAAGGACGCGACGCCGTCTCCTGCGCTGCTCACCACCTCTGACGCGCTCGCCGCGGCCGCGGCGCCATGGCTTGCCTCCGGCGAGTTCAAGGCCGGCCTCGCGGAGATGATGCTTCTTCGGCGCCCCGAGGGACTCAAAGCCGAGCGCCTGCTCATCGTCGGCCTCGGCAAGCCGAAGATGCTCACCGCCAATGAGCTGCGGAAAGCCGTCGGTACCGCCATTCGTCTCGCCCGCCCGCGCGGCCATCGCGACCTCGCAATCGTGTTTCCGGAAGATCGCGCGATCTCGGACGAGCACCTCGACGGCCTGCCCTGCTATCTCGTCGCGCGGGCTCTCGCCGAGGGCGCCATCCTCGCCGACTTTGACATCGACACCTACCGCAGCGACCGCAAAGATCTCAGCATTCAGTCCGTCACTGTGCTTTTTCCGGATGCAGACGACGAGACCCGCAACGACACGCAGCAGGGCTGGGATGAGGGCGTCATCGTCGGCGAGAGCCAGAACTTCACACGCGCACTGGTCAACGAGCCCGGCAACGTGCTCACGCCAACAGAGCTCGGCCGCCGCGCCGCAGCGATGGCCAGCGGAAACGGCCTCAGCTGCGAGGTGCACTCGACCGAGAAGATGAAAGAGCTCAAGATGGGCGCCTTCCTCGGCGTCGCCCAGGGTTCGGCTGAGCCCCCTGCCCTCATCGTCCTCCGCTACGAACCTGCAACCGCGCCGGCCTCAGGAGCGCCGACCATCGGCCTCGTAGGCAAAGGCATCACCTTCGACACCGGCGGCATCTCGATCAAGCCGGCTGACAACATGGACAAGATGAAGTACGACATGGCCGGCGCCGCCGCGATGCTCGGCGCGATGCGGGCTATCGCTCTGCTGAAGCCGGCGGTGCGTGTCGTCTGCGTCATCTGCTCGTGCGAGAACATGCCCTCCGGCCGGGCATACAAGCCCGGTGATGTGCTCACCGCGATGTCCGGCAAGACCATTGAGGTGCTTAACACGGACGCCGAAGGGAGGCTGGTGCTCGCCGATGGGCTGCATTACGCGCAGACCCTCGGCGCCACGCGACTCATCAATGCCGCCACGCTCACCGGGGCTATCGGCATTGCACTGGGTCAGCTCAACGCCGGCCTATTCTCGAACGACGACGAAGCGACCGGCAAGTTCCTCGACGTTTACGCTGTCGCCGGCGAGAAGTTCTGGCGTATGCCCTGCACGGACGACTATCGCGACAACATCAAGAGCTCCATCGCCGACATCATGAACATCGGCAACTCCCGCTATGGCGGCGCCATCAATGCCGCCATGTTCCTCAAAGAGTTTGCAGGCGACACACCGTGGATCCATCTAGACATCGCCGGCACCGCATGGGTCGACGAGCAGAAGGCGTGGCAGTCAAAAGGTCCGAGCGGCGTGGGCGTGCGCAGCATCACCGAGTGGGTGCGAAGCTACGCAAAGTAAGCCACGCCGCGCGTTGACAGCGCTGCTACACTGCCCACAAAAGAAGTCACACGAAGCTGCGATCAAAAAGGAATGTTCATGACCAGCCGTTCTCTGTCTCTTCTAGGCTGCGGTTCTCTTCTGGCCGCCTCGATGGTCTTCGCTCAGCAGCCCTCACCCGCGCCGGCGCAGCGCCGCCCGATACCCAACCCGATCAATTTGAAGGTCCTTCCCAAGGACATGACCGGTCCGCAGGTTATCGCCATCATGCGCGGCTTTGAAGGCGATCTCGGCGTCGAGTGCAGCTTCTGCCATGCCAAAGATTCCACAACCGGTCGTCTCAACTTTGCGTCCGATGCGAACCCGATGAAAGACACCGCACGCATCATGATGAAGATGACCTCCACGATCAACCAGGAGTACCTTACCCAGCTGACCGACCCGAAGCCCGAGACCACCGTTGGCTGCGGCACCTGTCATCGCGGCATGTCTAAGCCGCCCGCCTTCGTTCCTCCGCCCGAGAAGCATGAGTCGGCTCATCCAGCTTCGGCGCCGCCAAACGCACCGCCCTCCAGTTAGCCGACGAGGGTTTGAGCTGCATGCGTAGCGCCGCCGCCTTCCTCTACAACCCCAAAGCCGGACGCGCCGCCTCCCGCACCACTGCGCTGGAGCGTGCCGTTGACGTGCTTCGCACCAGCGGAATCGACGCTAAGCTCATCGCGACAGAGGGTCCGGGCACCGCCGGAGCGCAGGCTCTCGACGCTATCGCGCGAGGCGCCAACCTGATCTTCGCCTGCGGCGGCGATGGCACCCTGCACGAGGTCATCCAGGGCGTCGCGCAACATCCATACGCAACGATCGGCATCCTTCCGCTCGGCAGCGCCAACGCCCTCGCCCGCCACCTCGGCCTCTCGTTCGATCCCGCCGTAGCGATTCGGCAGCAGCTAAATTTCGTCCCGCGTACGATCCCGCTGGGCCGTGTAACCTGCGAGAGCCCGGAGGGGCCACGTACACGCTGGTTCGCGGTGATGGCTGGCGCGGGACCGGATGGCATGCTTGTCTATCGCATGTTGGCGCGCGGAAAGCAGCGCTTGGGCCGCTGGTTATATTACGTTCGCGCGGCGCGGCTCTTCATCGGTTCGGAGTTTTCTGCCTTCCGAGTAGAAGCAGGGTTGCCAGACGAAACCATGATAGCTCGCGATGCGGTGAGCGCGATGGCGATCCGCATCGGAGACCTCGGCGGGATCTTCAGTCCGCTCATCCGGGGCGCCTCACCGCAGGACGAAACGCTCCAGCTGACAGTCACGCGGCCACCGCACCATCTCACGTTGGCCGCGTGGTTTGCTGCAAGCTGGACCCGCACACAACGCTGGAATCCTTACACCCAGCAAATGCGCGTGCAGTCCTTCACCTGCTCGGGCTCGCAATCGCGCGTGCACGTTCAGGCCGACGGAGAGTGGATCGGCACCACGCCGATGCGGGTCGAGCTTGTCTCGGACGCGCTGCGCTTGCTGATGCCACCTGCACCAGGCTCTACATCGAAGATGGAACGCTGATTCCAAGCCACGCCAACACGCGCGTGATCTCGCGTCGCGCTACTGCAGCCGTTGCGAACAAAAGCGTTTTGCGCGCCGGATCGCTCTCGGTCAGCACACGATGCCGGTGATAGAAGTTGTTGAACGTTTGCGCCAACGTGAACGCGTACTTCGCGAGGATCGCGGGCTCGGCCGCGGCAATCGCCTGCTCCAGCACGAGCGAAACACGCGACGCGGCGAGCCACACCTCCCAGACGCTGGTGCCGTCTTCGCCCTCGAGCAGCGGCGCAAGCGCATTCGCATCCAGCGCCGCGAAATCGCGCAGCACCACGGCCTCCTCCGCATCGCCTTTGCGAAAGATATTGGCTGC
>DASYBN010000119.1:0-3003 GCA_036500785.1 Acidobacteriaceae bacterium | reverse complement strand
GGCCTCGGTGCCGCCATCAACCTGCTCACGCACACCGGAGGATGGACCGCGCTGGATGGCATCGCCGCCGGATTGGACGCACTCCAGGCGCTGCTCTCTGTCATCGCGATCGGCAGGCTCTCGGCGCCGCGCTGGTCTGCGCAGTTCGCGCTCATTCCGTTCATCGTTCTTATCCAGGGCATCGCTCTCATGGGCGCACGTGTTCCTGCTCGAATGCTCGTCGGGCTGCTGCTGCTCGTCTTTGCCGGGATCGCGCTGCTTATTCCTCCAGCCGAGGAGCCGCGGTTCGATCTGACAGCATCAACTCCGCACACTCCGCGAACGGATTAATTGCTTCCATACACAGCGCCCCCGGGTACACTGACCCCAATGGCAGCGTCGATGTACATCGTGGTCGAGGGCGAAGACCCCGGTTTCAACATCTTCGTTAATGGCCGTGCCCTCGCACGCTACGAGAGCGCCGTCGAGCGCCTCGCGCTCGAGCTCGGCGTCCGCCCGCTGCTCGAGTTCTTCTCCGCCGACGAGAGCTCCATGGCCTTGCTGATAGAAGAGGGCGCCGGCAATCCCGAGCTGCTCAAAAAGCTCCCGCCCACCCAGTGGTATCGCGCGGACGACGGCCTGCGCACCGTAGAAGCCCTGATCGAATCCCTGACCAACGATCCCCACCAGCTCGGAAGCGAAGGCACCGAGGTGCTCGCCGAGCTGCTCGAATACGAAGAGGTCCTTCGCAAGACCGCCGAGCACGGCCTGCGCTGGCACCTCGCGGTCAGCTGGCGATAAAGGAAGTTAGGAGTTAGCAAGTTAGTGAGTTAGGAGGTCGACCAGGTGCAGTTCCTAACTTCCTAACTTCTCACTCCTAACTCCACCTCACTTCACCGACAAATTCCCATCAAAGTCCACTGCCAGCACCGGCCCTGTCACCTGCATCGAGTGAATCTTCAGGTTGTCGAGCTTGAGGTCATAGCCTGTCGTCTCCGTTGATTTCGAGAGCAGCTGGCGCAGAAGGTCCGCCGCATTCACCTTCATCTGCTGCGGCAGCTTGCGCGAGAGGAACGGCTCCAGAAAAAAGTTCAGCTCGCGCGACTCAGATAGGTGCTCCACACGCGCATCGCGGAAGCCAATCGTCTCACCCTGCCCATCGGGAAGCACCGACACGTCACCCTCAGTGTTCAGCGCAACCCCGAGGCACGCTCCGTGCACGCTCGTGCCCAGCTTGGCATGCGCCTTCACGTGCACCACGATGCGGTCGCCGTTGAAGCTCACCGTCGGGTTCTCCGCATAGGCGTAGCACGCCGAGCCGGGCTTGCCCTTGAAGTAGTATTTGCCGTCTTGCGTGAAGAGCTGCTTGTTCAGCGTGCGTTCGAGCGCCTGCGAGGAGATGTTCAGCTCAATCGCCTGGGCTGAGACCGCGAACAGGGCAGAGGAAGCAACCAGGAAGCCAATCGTGCGAAGGTGCATGTCCTCAGAATACGTTCGCGGCAAACCGATGTTCCTCATCCCGCTGCTTGGACTCCAGCGCCGCGCTGCTGTATACAGAATACGGTTCCTGTCAGGCAGGTTCCCGGAGCGCGAGTGAGAGTCAATCTTTCGTCAGCAGTTGTCGTCGCGGCCCTGGCCGTCTGGTCGGTTGTGCCGAGCCTGGCGCAGGATACGCGCGTCGTCACTGAACCCACCGTACCGCCGGTTTGTGCGACGTTACACGCCGAACTGCGCGCTCCGATTCAGCCGCCCGACGAGACAAAGCTCGACACCGACCGGCTGCAGCGCGGCATCAACAACTGCCAGCCCGGCAAAGCGCTGGAGCTTGCCGCCGATGGCGACCGCAAAGCCTTCCTCTCCGGCCCTCTTGAGCTGCGGAAAGGCGTGACTCTGCTGGTCGACCGTGGCGTGACGCTCTACGGCTCGCGCAATCCTGCGGACTATGAAACTCATCCCGGCAGCTGCGGTGTCGTGAATAACGAGCGTGGCGGCTGCCGGCCGCTGATCCACGCCGACCGTGCCGAGGGCGCAGGGATCATGGGCGAGGGAACCATCGACGGCCGTGGCGGAGCGATGCTGCTCGTCTCCGGCAAGCCCGGCCCGGAGAACTGGTGGGACCTCGCCGAGGATGCGCGGAAGGGAGGGAACCAGCAGGTTCCGCGCCTGATCATCTTCGACCACAGCAACAACGTCACTCTCTACAAAATTACTCTGAAGAACTCGCCAAACTTCCACGTCACGTTCAACAACGGCAATGGCTTCACCGTCTGGGGTCTGCGCATCGACACGCCCAGGAGCGCACGCAACACCGACGGAGTCGACCCGGGGAACGGCTCAAAGAACATCACCGTCACCCACTCATTCATCCGCGACGGCGACGACAACATCGCCATCAAGGGCGGCGCAGGCGGCCTCACCAACATGACGGTCAGCCACAACCACTTCTACTACGGCCACGGGATGTCGATCGGCTCCGAAACCTTTGGTGGCGTGAGCAAGGTGCTCGTGACCGACCTCACGCTCGACGGCGACGACAACGGCCTGCGAATCAAGTCCAACCCTACGCGCGGCGGTCTTGTCGACGACGTGACCTACGACGACGTCTGCATCCGCGACTCGAAGAACCCTATCCTGCTCGACACGGCGTACAGCTATCCGGGCAACGGGAAGGACCTGTTTCCGGAGTACCGCAACATCACGTTCCACGACGTGCGGATCTCGGGCGGCGGCCACATTCAATTCGGCGGGCTCGATGCGGTGCACCGCGTCGGTGTGAAGCTCGATGGTGTTGAGTTCACTGATGGCGCGGCGAACTACAGGATTACAGCGGCGCACGCCGACGTGGCCCTCGGACCGGGGCCGGTGAATTTCTCCGTCACCGGAGACGACGTGAAGGTCTCGGGTAATCCTGGCAAAGGTTCGCTGAGGACCTGTGCGGGAAGGTTTGTCGCGTTTCCGGAGTAGGGAAGTTCTGGCTCCTACGCAACAACGCCCGGCCGAGGCCGGGCGAAGAATTGCTAAAAA
>DASYBN010000118.1:0-3224 GCA_036500785.1 Acidobacteriaceae bacterium | reverse complement strand
CCCCCCGCAGGCGGCGATCCCGGCGAAGTTTGCCAGGTCGGCGCGCCCGGCCAGCAAGTCGCTCATGGTGACGTCTACTGGCGTAAATCCAGCGCAATCAAAGGAGAACGCCATCTCGTTCTGGCCGTTCACACCCTGCTCACGCAGGATTGCAACCCGTGGCCTTGCGAGATTCAGGAACGGAGCCGAGACGCGTTCGGCGAGATCGAAGGGCGCACGGACATAGACTCCGGGGCTGTCCGGGTTGTCGAGGAGCGCGAACTCCTGGGCGGCGCAGTCGGGGTTATCGCGCAGCGAGGCGATGTGGAAACTCGTCTCCGACCACATCTTGTGCAGCGTCGTGCGGATGTTTGAGTAGACCGCCTGGCCGTTTTGGGTGAAGCTAAGTTCATTGTTCGCAGTGAAATGGCCGATCATGTGGCCGACCAGTCCTGCTGCCCGAATCGCGTTGAGGGTCGCAGCCGCGTCGTCGCTACGGACTTGGAGAACAGCGCCGAGCTCCTCAGAAAATAGCGCAGACAGTGCAGAATCGGAGGCTGGCAAGTCGATTTCGAGGCCACAGCGGCCGGCGAAGGCCATCTCGGCGAGGGTGACGAAGAGTCCTCCGTCGCTGCGGTCGTGGTAGGCCAGGATGCGGTTGTCGCGGTTTAGCCTCTGGACGATGTTGAAGAAAGCAAGCAGCTTAGCAGGCTCGGGCGTGTCGGGTGTTTCGCCCTCAGTCACGCTATAGACCTGCGCGAGCGCGGAGCCGCCGAGGCGGTTGCGGCCCGCGCCGAGGTCGATAAGTAACAGAGCGCCTTGGGGTTGGAGCTGCGGCGTGAGGGTGCGGCGGACGTCGGTGACGGGGGCGAAGCCGGACAGGATGACCGAAAGCGGCGAGACGACAGAGCGCTGCTCGCCGTCCTCGCGCCAGTTCATTTTCATGGACATCGAGTCTTTGCCGACGGGGATTGTAAGTCCAAGCGCGGGACAAAGTTCCATCCCTAAGGTAAAGACCGCGTTGAAGAGGTTTTCGTCCTCGCCAGCGGACCCGGCTGCAGCCATCCAGTTGGCCGAGAGCTTAATGTCAGACATGCGCTCGATGGCCGTACCCGCAAGATTGGTAAGCACTTCGCCGAGCGCCATGCGAGCGGATGCGGCGGCATCGGTGACGGCGAGTGGAGTGCGCTCGCCGATGGCCATGGCCTCGCCGGCTAAGCTGTTGAAAGAACGCAGCGTTACGGCGCAGTCGGCGACGGGAACCTGCCATGGGCCGACCATCTGATCCTGCACGACGAGGCCGCCGACAGAGCGGTCGCCGATAGTGATCAGGAAGTTTTTGGAGGCCACAGAGGGCAGGCGAAGGACGCGTTCGACCGCCTCTTCCACAGGAATTTCCACCGAATCAGGCCCGAAATCCACAGAAAAACGGCTCGTTTTGAGGTGTTTTTGGGTCGTTTTAAGCGTATTTTGAGCGGTTTTGGAGCCCTGATTTTTGTCTATTCTTCGCTCCATCCGGGGCGGCTTGCCGAAGAGGAGCTGCTCGGGAAGGTCGATGGGCCGGGCGGTGCCCTCGGGGTCGCCACTATTAAGGAGGACGATTTCCAGTTCGGCGGTGGCGCGGCCGGCGACGGCGAAGGGGCAGCGCTCGCGATCGCAGAGGGACTCGAAGCGTGCGAGCTCTTCGGGCGGGAGGGCGAGGACGTAACGCTCCTGCGCCTCATTGCACCAGACCTCGAGGGGCGAGAGACCGGCTTCGGCCTGCGGGATCGCGGCGACGTCGAAGACTCCGCCGACGCCACCATCTTTGACGAGCTCGGGGAAGGCGTTGGAGAGCCCGCCGGCGCCGACGTCGTGGATGGAGACGATCGGGTTCTCGTCGCCGAGCTGCCAGCAGCGGTCGATGACCTCCTGGCAGCGGCGCTCCATCTCGGCGTTGTCGCGCTGGACGGAGGCGAAGTCGAGCTCGGTGTTGCTCTCGCTGGAGGATTGGCTGGAAGCAGCGCCGCCGCCGAGGCCGATTAGCATGGCGGGGCCGCCGAGAACGATGA
The DNA here is from genome assembly GCA_036500785.1 of Acidobacteriaceae bacterium. Taxonomy (GTDB): domain Bacteria; phylum Acidobacteriota; class Terriglobia; order Terriglobales; family Acidobacteriaceae; genus Granulicella. The sequence goes on along the minus strand of DASYBN010000118.1, from coordinate 1,194 downwards.
GGAGATCGCCGGGACCGATGGGGCGCTTCTCGACGTGCGGCGCGCGGATGTTGCCGAGGCCGCCGGCGAGCATGATGGGTTTGTGATACCCGAAGACGGTCTCGCCGGGGCTATTTCCATCAAGACTTTCTACGGTCTCTTCATACGTCCGGAAGTAGCCGCAGAGGTTGGGGCGGCCGAACTCGTTGTTGTAGGCGGCGGCCCCGAGCGGGCCTTCGATCATGATGTCGAGCGGTGACGCGATGTGCGCGGGGCGCGATGGCGCGCGCTCCCACGGCTGCGGCGCTTGCGGGAGGTTGAGGTTGGAGACAGTGAAGCCGCAGAGCGCGGCTTTGGGTTTGGCACCGCGGCCGGTCGCGCCTTCGTCGCGGATCTCGCCGCCCGCGCCCGTAGCTGCGCCGGGCCAGGGTGAGATTGCTGTCGGGTGGTTGTGCGTCTCGACCTTGCAGAGGATGTCGATCTCTTCGTCGTGCGCGGTGTAGATGTTGGTGGCGGGGTCAGGGAAGTAGCGCGCACCGGGGCCGCCGCGGATCACGGCCGCGTTGTCGCGGTAAGCGGAGAGGACGTTTTCGCTGGAGTGCGCGTAGGTGTTGCGGATCATCGCGAAGAGCGAGAGCGGTTGTTCGTCCCGAATGGGCGTGCCGCTCGCGGATGTCGCAGAAATGCGGGGATCCTTCGACTGCGCGTCACTTTGTGACGGTTCGCTCAGGATGACGGGGCGTGGGGAGGAGCGGACCGTGGCGAGGGTTTGGAGTTCGCCGTCGATGATCCAGCTCGCGTTGAAGATCTTGTGACGGCAGTGTTCGCTGTTGGCCTGGGCGAACATGTAGAGCTCGACGTCGGTGGGGTTGCGGCCGAGCGCAGTGAACTCGCGGACGAGGTAGTCGATCTCATCGGGCGCAAGCGAGAGACCGAGGGTGCGATCGGCTTCTTTGATCGCGTCTGCGCCGCGGGTGAGGATGTCGATGGTGGTGAGCGGCTTCGGCGTGTGCTCGGCGAAGAGCGCGTGGAGATCGTCGGCGGAGGTGAAGACCGTCTCCGTCATGCGGTCGTGCAGGACGGGGGCGAGGACTAGCGGATTGCGCACGCCCCGGATGTGAATGGCGCGGACGCGCTCGATGCGCTGCACGTTCGTGAAGCCAGTGTTGTGCAGGATGTCGGTGGCCTTGCTGGACCAGGGCGACTGCGTGCCGA
>DASYBN010000117.1:0-3711 GCA_036500785.1 Acidobacteriaceae bacterium | reverse complement strand
GGGCCGCGGCCGACCGGGCCGCTGCCTCCGGGTGCGACGGAGATTGTGCCGGAAGCTGGGATGAAGGAAGGTGACTACCTCATCGCGAAGCGGCAGTGGGGCGCATTCAACCGCACGAGCCTCGAGCAGACGCTGCGGCGCAAAGGCGTAGACACGATCATCATGGGCGGCATCGCGACGAATATGGGCGTGGAGTCCACGGCCCGTGCTGCGCAGGACCTCGACTACAACCTCGTGTTTGCCGAGGACGCGATGGCAAGCCTGAGCGCGGACTGGCATGAGTTCGCTGTGAAGAACATCTTCCCGCGCATGGGACGTGTGCGCTCGACGGAACAGATCATCGCGGCACTGAAATAGCCGGCAGCAGGCGCGCTAACCCATCCAGGCGGGAGCTTCGTTCAACTCTTCAGCGGGTTCGGTTGGGTCGATGTCGCCGGCGTGCTCGGCGCGTGCGCCAAAGAAGCGGTCGATCTTATCCATGACCTCGACACCGCGCTTCGACTCGAAGATCTCGCGGCGCAGCGTGGCTCCGCCGGGAACGCCGTGTGTGAACCAGCTGGCGAACTGCTTCATCTTGCCGATGGTGTCGCGCTGCGCGCTCTCGTGATCGCGCTTCTGGCGCTTGGCTTCATCGCTGATCGCAGGTGCGGCGACCTCGGGGTGCTCAGCAATCTCGTGCAGCAGACGCTCGAAGTAGTCGCGGATCATGCGATAGCGATCCATCTCGGTCGGCTTGTCATATGTGCCGGTTCCTGTGGCGCCCTTGGTCGCGGTGTACTGTGCGATCTGGCGAAAAATCCACGGATTCGCAGGCGCCGCGCGGCCTATCATCACGGCGTCGCAGCGCGTGGCCTCGATCATCGCTGCGGCATCTTCCGGCGTGCGGATGTCGCCATTGCCGATGACGGGAATCTTCACCGCATCCTTAACGGCGGCGATCCACTCCCAGCGCGCTTCGCCGGAGTAGCCCTGCTCGCGTGTGCGAGCATGCAGTGCGGCGGCGTTGAGGCCGCAGTCCTCGGCCATCCTCGCGAGCTCCACGCAGACGATGTTTGAGTCGTTCCATCCCATGCGGAACTTGACGGTGAAGGGAATTGTGACCGCTGTACGAACGCGCTCGAAGATGCGTTGAATAGCAGGCAGATCGCGCAGCAGACCGCTGCCGCCGTTGCAGTTGACGACGCGCTTGGCGGGGCAGCCGAGATTGAGATCGACGATATCGAAACCGGCGTCCGCGCAGATGCGCGCGCTCTCGGCGAGCGTCTCGGGGTTGGAGCCGAAGATCTGCGCAGAGATCGGATGCTCGTCGTCGTAGTAGGTCAGGTAGCGCTTGCGCTTGCTCTCGCGCATCCGGCTGAGGCCGTCGGCCGAGGTGAACTCGGTCATGATCAGGCCGCAGCCGGAGATCTCGTTCGAGGTCTCGAGGTCGACGTCGCCGGTTGCATTCGATGCTGTGGACTGCGGCGCCGCGGCGGAGTACAAGGAAGCATTCTTGATGAACCGGCGAAAGACTGTATCCGTGACGCCGGCCATCGGGGCGAGCACGGTCGCGGGCGCAATGCGCACATTGCCGATGTGCAGCTCCGCGGGCACGCTGGCCTGCGCCGGCATGTCGCGCTCAATCGTTGGTGTCCACTTCTTATCCACAGCAACTTTTTCTTCTTCGAGGATATCGCGCGACGGCCTCCAAAATGCTATCGCCGCCACTGAGAAGAGAGATGCGCGGATAAGCTCAACGGAGCAAAGCATTTGAATTCGCCATGCCTCGCCGGAGCAGCTCGACCACAGATGGACGGGTCCGGCGCGATTCTGTTAGCGACGACTGGTAGTTTTGCCGTTGACGCTGCAATCCCACAAGAGCATGATTGTGAAACTCTTCGTTTGGGGTTTCACCCGGTGGCGGGGTGGGGCCGGCGTCACTCGCAAGGTGAGCGTCGCTAGTCGCATGGCGCAACAGCAACCGGGCTCCTGCTGGGCCCGCGCAGTTTCTGGGGTTCTTCATGAAGAGCAAGCTGAGCTTTTCTCTCCTTCTTTGTGCGCCTCTCTGCCTGGCGTCTTTTTGCGCGCCGTCCGTCGCCTCGGCTGAACAGCTTGTGCCGGCTGGCTCGGTGCTGAAATGCACTGTTGTCGACAAGATCTCCTCGAAGACCGAGGCTATCGGCGATCCCGTCATGTGCACGCTCGGTCATGTGGAGGCGTACAGCCGGACCGTCTTTCCTTATGGAAGCTACCTCATCGGTCACTTCGAGGAGTACAAGGATCCAGGCCATTTCGTCGGCAAAGGCTGGATGGAGTTGCGCTTCGACAGGCTGATGATTCAGCCCGACACGAATGTGCCGATCAACGCACGCGTCGTCGCAGTGCCGAAGTATAACGTCGACAACGAAGGGCGTATTCACGGCAGGGGCCATCCGGTGAAGGACACCGTCGAATGGCTCATTCCGGTGCTTTGGCCCATCGACCTTATCAATCTGCCACGGCGTGGACCGCGCCCCGTCCTGAAGCCCGAGACGCAACTGACGCTCAAGGTGCTGGATGACTTCGGCATTCCCTCGCAGGCGGAGCAGGACTACCAGCAGCCTGCGCTGATCGAGCGTCGAACGGCCGCGATCGAGAAACACAAGGAAGACATGGTCGACCAGGGCTACATGACGGCTGACGAGGCCTTTGGATCGCAGGACGCGGCGCCAATTCAGCGGCAGTATGGGCCGCAGAGCTACGCTCCGCAGCAGCAGCAGTATGCTCCGCAGCCACAGTATGCACCGCAGCAATACGCTCCGCAGCCGGTTTACCAGGCGTCGGCTCCGCAGGTTGTCATCGTGCAGATGCCGCAGCCGACGTATGTTCAGCCCTACCCCGTCTATGTGCCGCAGCCGATGTATATGCCAGGGCCTTACGGCTACTACCGTCCGCGGTTCTACCCGATGTATTAGCTTCCGACGAGCGCGATCGAAAGCAGAAAGGCCTCCCGTGTGGGAGGCCTTCTTGTTTTTACCAGTGCTGAAATTACTTCGCCGCTGTGGCTGCAGCGTACTTCCGGCGGAAGCGCTCGACGCGTCCGGCGGTATCGATCAGCTTCTGCTTGCCGGTGAAGAATGGGTGACAGGCGGAGCAGATTTCGAGGACGATGTCGCCCTTGTGGGTCGAACGGGTCTCGAAGTGATTGCCGCAGGCGCAGCGGACGTTGGTCTTTTCGTATTTCGGGTGAATAGCTTCCTTGGGCATTGGGTGAATCCTTTCAGCTAACCCGCCGCAGAACGGTTCGCTTGCCAGGGCGAAAAACCAACCGCTGACATCGATGTTCCTGTCGCGCTGCGAGCTTGGGGCCCGACTCCCGGGCCTTCAGGCGCTTCTTCTAGTTTACCATTTGCGCGCTGGTTTCCTCGATACAGCACGGATTCGCACATGGAATCCGGCTGCGATACTACAGAGACTGATGCCTGAGATATGCCCTATTTGCGAAGGTTCCGGACTGCGTGTTGTGGAACGTGCGGGTGGGCTGCGCGTTGCTGCTCCATGCCAGTGCCGCGAGGCTCGGAAGCAGACGCGGATGATCGAACAGGCGCGGATTCCGCAGCGGTATGCGCACTGCACGCTGGACGACTTTGAGACGCAGCTGCCGTGGAGCGATCGCTCGCAGGCCGAGGCCCTGGTGATGGCGCGCAACTTTGTGCGCGCGTATCCCCTGGAAACCGGTGGCAACGGGCTGCT
>DASYBN010000116.1:0-6525 GCA_036500785.1 Acidobacteriaceae bacterium | reverse complement strand
CGCCCGCGCTCGCACGGGAGGCGTGGAGGGTGGCTCGCGCCGCGCACGATGCCACGCCGGGGTGTCATCCAGCCGACCTGCATTCGAGCTTCACCGCGGGCGCCCTCGGCATGATCCTCAGCTTCGTTGCGGGCATCGCCGCACTGCGCTGGCTGAGCTCGTGGCTGGAGAACGGCCGGTGGTATCTGTTCGGAATTTACTGCGTGGTGGCGAGCGCGGTTGTGTTTTACCTGCATCACGTCGGCTACTAAAGAACGCGACGGAGAGTCGCCACACGCAAAGAAGGCGGCCTCGACGGCCGCCCTTTGCAACCTCTTTGCTAAAAACCTACGCTGCAGCCTTGGTGGCGTCGCGGTGGTTCCGCACATAGTCGTGGGAGTTCTGCACGTGGGCCTGCTGCTCGGTGAGGAGCTGGCGGATGGGCAGCGGCAGATCATGCTCGAGCGCATCCTTGTAGGCCTTCTTGGCTACGTCTTCCCCCTGCTCTGCGGTTGCGAGCAACTCGTGGTCCGAGCCCATGCCGAGCTTGGCCTTGATGTCGCCCCAGGTGCGATGCAGCGCGCCAGCGGTTGTGCCGGACTCCTTCACGTCGGCCATGCCGGCGCGATGAAGCTCGTTCTCCAGCTCCGCGCGGAAGTTGGCGCGTTTCAGGCTTTCAGCCAGGAAGTAGCGCTTCAGCGTTTCATCCTTCAGGTGCTCGCCGATATCGGCGAAGCCCTTTTGCCCATCCTGCAGGACCTTGATGACGTCGAGCAGGACCCGCTCCATATCCCGGTTCTTCTCCGACCCGTCGAGTGTGTTTGCCATGTCGTTCTTCCTCATTCCTCGAAAAATGCGACCGGGTCTGCGGCTGTATGCGATTCGTCTTCGCCAACAGCAAGGGGGAGAAATCGCGAAAATCCCCCGCCCCGGTCATCCCAAAAAAGTGAGCCGCCGCGCGCGGCCCGTTCCCTGGCAGCAAAAGCCACCGTACTAGCTGGATGCAAAGTCGAGCCCGGGGCGTTGGCTACGGATCGACTGTGTCGGGTGCGCAACACGACAAAGGTGGTGGTCACCACTGTGGTTCGCGGTCGCGGAGGCGCGTAACTCACCGCCAGATATGGAACAATGGAAGAGCTCTGGTGGTCCTCGGCTGTTGGCGTGCGCTGCGCACGATGCAAGGCGCGCAGCGGCCGTCGGCTGCGTGCGCCCATCCATCCATGAAGCCCCAGAGACTCGTTCTTGCACCGACACGAAGCCGCCGCCTCAACGAGATGCTCGGGCTGGTGGTGCTCGTCGCGGCCGCCCTTCTTCTCCTTTCGCTGATCACGTATAACCCCGCCGACCCGTCACTGAACACGGTTGGCGGCGGCGCGGGTGTGCGTCCGGCGCACAACTGGACCGGGCTGGTGGGAGCGTATGTATCGGATATGCTCCTGCAGATTCTTGGCGTTGCCGTGCTGCTCGCCCCGGTTGTGATCGGACGCGTCGGGATCTCCTGGCTGCGGTCGCGGCCGGTCGGCTCAACTGCTGTCAAGGCCGGTGGGCTGTTGCTTTGGCTGGTCTTCGCGCCGGCGGCGATCGCTCTGCTGCCGGGGCAGATGCTATGGCGCGGTGCAATTCCAGTGGCTGGCGTTGAAGGCCGCGTGCTCGCGGACCTGATGATCGAGTTCGTCAACTTCCCCGGCGCGGCAGTGATCTCCGCGCTGATGGTCGCGCTCTCGATGTATCTGACGACGAGCTTCCTGCTGGCCACGGCGCCGGAGTGGTTCGCGGAGCATTTTGGCTTCTTCCGGCGGATGCGCGAACGCTATCTCGCTTGGAAGGAGCGCCGGGCCGAACGCGCTGAAAGACGAGTCGCGAGTGCCAGACCCGCAGAGGATTCGGCGTATCTCACGCGTCGTGAGCGCATCGCCGCGCGTGAACGCGCCGCCGAAGGGTCCGCGGATCCGAGGCCGACACGCGAGCCCGGAAACTCGTTGCTGGCGGGATTTTTCGGCTGGTTCGGGCGGCGCCGCAGGCCCGTAGTTCCTGCTGCTGAAGTGGAGGCCGCTCAGGCGGCGGCTCCGGAAGGAGTGTCGGTCTGGCAGAACATTCCGCGCACGCTGGTGGATGCACCGGCCGCGAGCGGCCTGGCAACCGCGGCAGCGGCGGCGGCACCGTATGCCGCGCAGCTCGCTGCGGCGGCTGCTCCGCTGCGCATTACGGAGATCTCTGACGCTGACGTACCGCTCGAATCGCGCGGCGAAACGGCCACTCGTCACAACGATGATGGCTGGCTGGATGCGCCTGAGCGCAACGCACCCACGCCGCTACTCACGAGGAACACGCTCGCGCATGTGCCGATGCCGGAGCCCGCCCCGGCGCGCGTGCCTGCTTCACGGCAACGTCCGGTCGCTGTTCCTGAGCCGCCGATGCCCTCGCCGGTGGCCGATATCGCGGCGCAGAATATCGCGTTCGGCAAGCGTGCCGATGCGAATATCCAGGCGATCGCGCTGCCGCCGAAGTCAATCCGCGGATACAAGCTGCCGCCGAGTTCACTGCTCTATCGCGACGCTGTGCAGGCCACAGTGCGTGAGGACGCGCTGCGCGACGAAGCGCGGATGCTGGTCGAAAAGTGCGCTGAGTTCGGCGTGAACGGGAATGTCGAGCAGATCAATCCCGGGCCGGTAGTGACGACGTTTGAGTTCCGTCCCGATGCGGGCGTGAAATACTCGCGCGTCACTGGGCTCGCTGACGATCTCTGCCTGGCGATGGCGGCGGAGTCGATTCTGATCGAACGCATGGCGGGCAAGTCGACAGTCGGCATCCAGGTGCCTAACTCTGAGCGCGAGACGATCTGGCTGCGTGATGTGGTCGAGTGCGAGAGCTTCGTGCAATCGAAGAGCAAGCTGCCGATCGCGCTGGGCAAGGACATCAACGGGCGCATCGTGACTGCGGATCTGGCGGCGATGCCGCACGTGCTGATCGCCGGCTCAACCGGCTCAGGTAAATCCGTCGCGATCAACGCGATGATCATGAGCGTGCTGTTCAAGTCCACGCCGGAGCAGGTGCGCATGATTCTCGTGGATCCGAAGCGCGTCGAGCTCGGCATGTACGAGGGCATACCGCACCTGTTCACGCCGATCATCACTGAAGCAAAGCTGGCCGCGAACGCACTGCGCAACGCGGTGAAGGAGATGGAACGCCGGCTGAAGCTGCTTGCGGCGAACCACGTGCGCAACATCGACCAGTTCAACAAGCTGTTTGAAAACGGAAGCGAGTACCTGTTCGAGGACGTGAACCAGGAGCCGCTGCCGTACATCATGATCATCATCGACGAGCTCGCCGACCTGATGATGCTGGATCGCGCGAATGTTGAAGAGGCGATTACGCGGCTCGCGCAGATGGCGCGCGCGGTCGGCATTCATCTTGTGCTCGCAACGCAGCGCCCGTCGGTCGATGTGATCACCGGTTTGATCAAGGCCAACGTGCCGACGCGCATGAGCTTCCGGCTCGCGACGAAGGTCGACTCACGCACGATCATCGACTCCAACGGCGCGGAGTCGCTGCTGGGCCGCGGCGACATGCTCTTCCTTCCGCCGGGGACTTCGCGACTGCAGCGCGTGCACGCTCCGTTTGTGACGGAAAAGGAGATCAACGCGGTTACGCAGTTCTGGAAGGCACAGGGTCAGGCCGAGTACGTTGAGGGCTTCCTCGAAGGACCTAAGGACGAGAAGGGCGACAGCCTCGGCAGTGCGAACGACGGCGAAGAGAACGATCCGATGTTCGACGATGCGGTTCGGCTGGTGTTCGAGTTCGGCAAGGCGTCGACGTCACTGCTGCAACGGCGACTGCGCATCGGCTATGGACGCGCTGCGCACCTCATCGATCTGATGGAGCGCGATGGGCTCGTGGGGCCTGCGGATGGCTCGAAGCCGCGCGAGCTGCTGAAGTCGCAGAGCTACTTCAGCGAGGTCGATTCGGCGGTGCGGTAGCTTTCACTTCGTGCGCCGCAGCCAGCGCAGCAGGTCCGAGCGAACACGCTCGTAGCTCGGCTCACCCTTTGGATAGCGTGCGATTGTGCCATGACCTTTGTCGGTGTACCAATTCAGCGAAAACTCGCCGGAGGGCGCAGCGGGCGCGGGTTCTGAGCCGATGTGCACATCACCCGGCTTGAGCGCGGATTGAGCCGCCGCGGTGGGCTCGAGCGAGATGTACTCTTCCACGTGGCCCGCGGGCGAGAAGCGCTCGAAGTTATAGTGCGCCTGCGAGCGGCCGACGGGCTCGTAGTACTCGCGCACGATCCAGCGGTGTCCGTTCACCTCGAAGGAGTCGACGACATCGCTCTCGCGCGTGCTGATGCCGGGCGCTTCCCGTTCGCGCGCGGCGCGAAGAACTGCACGCTCGCGCTCGAATTCGCTCCATCGACCCAGTTCAGCTTCTACGATGACGAGATTTTTGTGCGCGACCCAGAGCTGCGGTTGTGCGGCGACTACGCGCCGATAGTCCAACTCGGCCGCCTCGTACTCGTGCAGGCCAAGTTCTGCATCGGCAAGGCCAAGCTCGGCGTCGAGAGTGTCAGGATGGACGCGAAGATACGCTTGATACAGCTGCTTCGCGCGAGCGTAGTCCTTCGTCGCGAGGGCTTGCCGCGCAGCCGCGAGGTCAGCCTGCTGTACGTGCAGCTCGCCGCGCGCCGGAAGGCACGATGAGAGCAGTGCCGCCGCGAGAACGCATCGGCCGGCCAGCATCGAGCGTATCGGCCGCAGCACCCTCATCCGATCTCCTCACGCCTGTGGCGCACGTACTGCAACGCGAACACGCCGGCCACGGAGATGGTTGCGATCAGCAGAATCCACGGCAGGTCGCGCCCTGAACTCCGCTGTTCCTCGCCCGTTCCGCTCCGCATATAGTTTGGATTCCTCTGCTCCGGTCCGAGTATCCCAACCACCGGCTTTGCTGCGGCGACAAACCGCCGCGCATAACCATAAGACGGCGCAGAGAGATCCGCGTCTCCGTAACGCAACGTGTAGCTGGTTGCCGGGCGTGTCTCAAAACACAGCTTGCGCTCGCGCATCTCGAGCTCAGCGCGTGCAATCGGCAGCGGCGCGGCCGATCCGTTGTCGATGCTCATCATAATTTTTGCCGGCGAGCGCAGGTTCGCGCCGATGACCGTATTGATCGAGAGCACCTGCGAGTTGATGGGAGGAACGCCCGGGACGCCGCCGCGCGTCACGCGGAAGATGTGACCGGATACGCCTTCCGCCGCTCCAAGTGCCGCGATGCCGTTCTCCATCGGGCTCGCCGCCACTGTGGCGTCCCGCAGGAAACTTTCGTGGAACTCCGGCTTGAGGACAAACCGTGCACGCTCCACCGGCACATGCGCGGGCACAATCATCGTCATGGCGGACCAGTGTCCCTGCGGCTCGATGATCGAACTGGAGGCGACGGTGACGTAAGCCGTCTGCTCCTCGCGCGCCGGCGGCACAGTGGCACCGCCGATCATCGAAGCAGACGGAACAATTGGCTGGCCCTCCGGCGTGAACAGTCGCAACTCGACGTGTAGGGTGGGATAGATCGAATCCGGCAGCGGCAGGATCGTGGATCGCGCCAAGCCCTGCGCGCTCAGGTCGAAGACTGCGAAGGTGCCCAGCGGCGTGGAGTGTCCGCGCTCCGCGATCCCGGCAACCTGGGCCAAGCCGATGAAGTTTTTTGTGTTCAGGTCGAGATCGACGTCGGTATAGTCGCCGCTCGGCATTGAGAGATCGAACACCAGCGTGCCGTTGCGCACGGCCCCGTTCTCCTGGGCGGCGGCCTCATTGTCCAGCGTGGCCGGCCCACTCTCGGTGAGCGCGAACGGCACCTCGAACTCATGCTCGGCATCGCGTGCGTCGATACGGATGTCGCCCGCGCCGTCGCTCTGCGTGTGCGCGAAGACGGCGGCGTCCAGCACCACGCAGGCCTGTCCGGAAGCGCCCGGCGGCAGAACGATCTCGCGCTGATAGAGCAGATGACGTCCGGGCGAAGGCGCTCTGCCGGAGCCCGCGGGGCCTATCTGCCACAGCAGCAGGAGTGTGATCGCCGAGGCCCTCAAATGGCTTCCCCTGCGGCCCAACGGCGGTGCATCGCATCGAGTTGGCGCATTGTGCACATAAAGAGGACCGGGCTGGCCTAACTTTATCGTGTCACCCTGATGCGCGCATCGCGGAAGATGCCGGTGCTCATGCCTGAAGAGATGCCCCTTTTTTCTGACGGCGCGAGGGCTGGGCTAATCTGAACTGGCATGAGCGAACAGGGTCATGAACTGCAGGTGCTAATCGTTGACGACGACGCGGTGATGGGCGAACTGCTCGATGCGCTGCTGACGCTCGAAGGCTATCGCGTCACGCGCGCGCTCTCCGGCGATGAAGCGCTGGAGGTCGTCTATCGCGGGGAGTCGAAGCCGGAGGTGATCCTTTGCGATATGCAGATGCCGGGCATCGGCGGCGGCGAGCTGGCAGCCGCGCTGCTCGCCGCTCGCGCGGCTGGAACGCTGCCCGCGTCCAGCGTGGTGCTCGGGATGAG
>DASYBN010000115.1:0-1814 GCA_036500785.1 Acidobacteriaceae bacterium | reverse complement strand
GGTGGCAGAAGACCTGAAGGAAGCGGAGCGCGATGCACTGGTGCACAAGCACGGCTTCAACGCATTCCGCTACCATAACGAGTAGGCAATGAATCGCGACAGCAGGATCTTTGTGGCAGGGCATCGCGGCCTGGTAGGTTCCGCGATCACCGGCTATCTGAAGCAGAAAGGATTTGCGCGCCTGTTATTGCGCACCCGCGCGGAGCTTGACCTGCTGGACGTGCGGGCGGTGAATGCTTTCTTCGCGACCGAGCGGCCGGAGTATGTCTTTCTGGCGGCGGCGAAGGTAGGCGGCATCCTGGCCAACGATACGTATCCCGGGGACTTCATACGCGACAACTTGATCCTGCAGACGAACGTGATTGAGGCGAGCCGGCAGGCGGGTGTGCGGCGGCTGCTGTTTCTGGGATCGAGCTGCATCTATCCGCGGCTGGCGCCGCAACCGATCCGTGAGGAGTATCTGCTGACCGGGCCGCTGGAGCCGACCAACCGTCCGTACGCGCTGGCGAAGATTGCCGGAGTCGAGATGTGCTGGGCTTATAACCGGCAGTATGGGACGCAGTATCTGGCGGCGATGCCGACGAATCTGTATGGGCCGCATGACAATTTCGACCTGAAGACCTCGCACGTGCTGCCGGCGCTGATGCGCAAGGTGGTTGAGGCGAAGGCGGCCGGGCGAAATTTCATCGAGGTGTGGGGAACGGGGACGCCGCGGCGGGAGCTGCTGTACAGCGAGGACCTGGCCGAGGCATGCGTCTTCCTGATGCAGCTTCCGGATCATGAGTTTCAGAAGCCGATTCACACCGAGCACGCGCCGCTGATCAATATCGGTACCGGCGAAGACGTGACCATCCGCGAGCTGGCGGAGCTGGTGGCAGGCGAGCTGGGGTTTGCGGGTGAGCTAAGGTTCGATACGACCAAGCCGGACGGCACGCCGCGCAAGCTACTGGATGTGTCGCGCATGCACGCGCTGGGGTGGCGCGCGAAGACGGGGCTGCCGGAGGGGATCCGCAAGACTTACGCCGCAGCGGAAGCACAGCTCAAGGGTTGAGGGTTGAGCGGCGCTTTGCGCCGATATTGAACGGAAGGTCCAGCAGGTCCTTCACTCCACCTTCGGTTACGTTCAGGATGACGAGCTGATGGAGTGCCGCTCGCGATACCAGACGAAGCCGAAGATGCAGAGTCCGAGCAGGGACAGTGCGCGGCCCATCCATATATCCGGAGTGATGTGCCAGCGGATGTCGATCTGCGAGCGGCCTTGCGGGACGGGGATGGTGAGCAGGCCGTCGTCGCGGCGTGCGCGCTGCGCGATTGCGACTCCATTACGGCGGACCGTCCAGGCGGGATAGTCCATGAGGCGAAAGACAGCGTAGCCGGCGGCCGGTGTATCGAGCAGCACGGCGCGGTGCTCAGCTGACCATTCTGCCACAGTGATAGTGGCTTTTCGTTCTGCGTTGGGGTCGGGCTGATATTCGGGGTTCTGCACTTTGCCGCTGTCCGGCTCCTCGGCACCCGGCTCGATGAGAACGCGCACCCGCGGTAGGTCCTGATCGACTTCGGCGTTGTCGTCGTCACGCGGGGTGTATTCGTCGGTGCCCTCCTGACCATCGCCATCGTGCATGAGGGCGACCTGGGCGAAGACGTTGTCTTCCTCATCGCAATATTGGTGGAAATGCCGGGTGAACGCGGCAATGGATGTAATCGAGAGCACGGTCACTGCTGCGATGAGCCACGCTGTTCGCGCATAGCGAGCGATGCTGCCCACAACGAAGAGTGTCACGACAGGCGCGAGCACGAGGAGCCAGCGCCAGGGG
>DASYBN010000114.1:0-8225 GCA_036500785.1 Acidobacteriaceae bacterium | reverse complement strand
ACCGGCGGCAGCCAGGACTCTGCTGACGCAGAGCCTCGCGAACTTTCTCTCCGGAGCAGACCTTGTTCAGATTGCGAAGCGGCTTCGTGACCGCTGAGATGCGCGTTGCGCGCCGTGGGTCCTTGCTGGCTCGTACGATCATTGCGGGTGGTGCGACGCTCGCTGCTCTGCTGCTTGCTGGCTGCGGGTCCTCTTCGAGTTCTTCAGGCAACACGGGAGGGGGTGGAAGCTCCTCCGAGCCGAATAACTGCAAGGGCACAAGCGTGACCAGCCCTGCGCAGCCGGCGCCGACGAAGAACTACTCGCTGGCTGGTTTCAGCGGAACGGTGAAAGCAGGGGCAGCGCCGGTCGCGGGCGCGGCCGTGCAGCTGTATGTGGCCGGCACTTCAGGTAACGGATCGGCTGCGAACTCGCTGTTAGGCTCGCCCGCAACTACGGATGCAAACGGTGCGTTCGCGATCACGGGTGCCGTGTGCCCGTACAGCAACTCGGTCCTCTATCTGGTCTCGAACGGAGGGACACCCGCAGGTGCGACGGCGGCGAATCCTGCTGCCGTAATGGTCGCCGTCCTGGGAACGTGCTCGTCATTCAATACAACTGCCGCGATTGTGAATGAAGCTACAACCGCAGCAGCGGCGTGGGCGATGTCGCAGTTTCTCGCAGCCGGAGCGCAGATCGGAGCGCCATCGACAAACAGCGCGGGCATTGCACTCGCTGCCACGACTGCAACGGACCTGGTAAATACTGCGACGGGCAATGCGCCTGGTGTCGGGTTTCCGGCGACTGGAACTGCTCCTGTCGCCAAGATCGATTCACTGGCAAACGCCCTGAACGCCTGCGTCGTGGCCGGAGCATCGAGCTCAGCGTGCACGCAGCTCTTCTCTGCGGCGAGCGTTAGCGGTACGGCTCCCACGAACACCATGGATGCAGCGCTCAACATTGTGCGCTCCCCCGCCGCAAACGCCGCAGCCATTTACGCGCTCGGCAGCACGTCCTCCGCATACGCGCCGTCGCTCGCAGCCGCACCCTCGGACTGGACACTCTCCGCGTCGTACGGCGGCGGCGGGATGAATGGGCCATCGTCAGTCTCGATTGATTCGTTGGGCAATATCTGGGTGACGAACTACTTCGGCGTCGCGAGCATGTTCTCGAACGCCGGTATGGCAAAGTTCCCCGCGGGCATCAGCGGCGACGGTCTGATGAACAGCTATGGCGGTGCTGTGGATGTCAACGACACGATGTGGGTCGCGAACGAACAGAGCGCGAGCGATGTGAACGGCGGGCTCGGAAGCCTCACGCTGCTTACCAATACTGGCAGCGCAGCCGCGCAGTATACGAGCGGCGGCTTGAACTTTCCGATTGCCGTTGCATTCGACACGAGCGGAGTGGCGTGGATCGTCGACTACGGAGACTCGCACGTCACCTTGTTGAGCGCGGATGGATCGCCGTTGTCGGGCGCGACGGGATACACGAGCGCGGGCCTGCAATTTCCTGCCGCGATAGCGACCGACTCCAAATGCAATGCCTATGTTGCGAATCAGTCGAGCAACACGATCACTCGTGTGCTCGCGGACGGCTCCGCATTCACGGACTTCGCTGTAGGCCAGGGACCAACCAGCGTCGCAGTGGATAGTGCGGACAATGTCTGGTCGGCGAACTATTACGCCGACAGCGTCGGCCTTGTCTCCGCTGCAGGAACGGTGGTATCCGGTGCGGGATTCACCGGTGGCGGCCTCAACGCTCCGCGCGCAATCGCCGCTGATGGCGCGGGAAATGCATGGGTTGCGAGTGAGCACGGAACGACGCTGGCGGAGTTTGCAAGTGCATCCGGCGCCACACCCGGTGCGCTGTTGTCGGGCAGCGGCTATGGACCAGACGCGAATCTCGTCGAGCCGTATTCGCTGGCCATCGACGCCGCGGGAAACATCTGGGTTTCGAACTACGGCAGCAATAGCCTGACGGA
The DNA here is from genome assembly GCA_036500785.1 of Acidobacteriaceae bacterium. Taxonomy (GTDB): domain Bacteria; phylum Acidobacteriota; class Terriglobia; order Terriglobales; family Acidobacteriaceae; genus Granulicella. The sequence goes on along the minus strand of DASYBN010000114.1, from coordinate 6,262 downwards.
GTTCATCGGGCTCGCCACGCCGGTGAAGACGCCGCTGCTTGGTCCGGTTCGCGTGCCGTAGCGAGTTCGCTCGGCCGTACTGAACGGCTACATCAGGCGAAAGCGTTCTCGCATCAGCCGCTGAAATCGCGGCTTCCAGATGAGATCGTACGCAAGCTCCTTGCCGGGAAACATTGCCAGCGCAGCGGACCGCGCGTCGGCGATCATCTGCGAAGCCTCATCGATACTGAGGGTCGCATCCTGTGCGATCACCTGCATCACCATGTTCATCATCATCTGCATGCGGCGGATGAGCTTCGCCTCGTCGGCTGCGAAGTTCTTCGAACTCGAGCCAGCAGGAATTTCAGGCTGAGGTGAATCTCCAGTGGGCTGCGGATCCATGGCTTTGCTCAATGCACACTCCTTGCCGCTGCAGCGGGCCTAAGGATTGGACGCTGCCGAGAGCGCCGAGATGCTGCCGGCCGGCGAGATCAGGAAGGTCTCGGCACCTTCGCGATCTGTGCGCCAGGTTGGAACGTGCGCCTGCTCAAGTCTATTCAGCACCTCCCAGCGCGGGTGACCAAAGGTGTTGTGGGTGCCAACGCTGATTACCGCCTCCTTCGGAGAGACCGCCGCCAGAAACGCATCGGCGGTAGAAGTCTTGCTTCCGTGATGCCCTACCTTCAGAAGGGTTGACGGCGCCACGCGGTGGTTTAAAACCATATCTACCTCGCTCGGCCACTCGGCGTCGCCTTCGAGCAGCACGCTGCCCTTCTGATAGGAGAGCCGCATGACGAGTGAGTCATCGTTGCGCGGAGCGCCGGAATTTGTGTAATCGGCTTCAGGTGAAAGCACGTCCGCGTGTAGACCGCTCCAGTCGAACTCGTCGCCCGCGTGAAAGCGTCGTATCGTGATGCCGAGCTGTCGCGCTTGGGCGAGCAGGTCGCGCATCGCGGACGCATTGCCGGGTTCGATGCTGATCCAGAGTTCGCGCGGGTGAAAGTCGCGGAGCACGGCCGGCATTCCGCCCATGTGATCGCTGTGCGCGTGTGTGAGCATCACGACGTCCAGATGACGGATCCGGCGTGACCACAGGTACGGGGCAACGACCTCTTCGCCGATGTCCCACCGCGAGTGCGAGGCTGTAGCGCCAGTAGGACCGCCTGCATCCACCAGCATCGTTCCCCCGTTCGGCGCGACGACGAGCAGAGAATCGCCTTGTCCGACGTCGATCGCAGTAACCTCCAGCAGGCCCGGGTGAAGCGCAGGTGATACGGGCCACAATGCGACCACAGGGGCGGCGATCAATGCCGCACATGCGGCAACGGCCCAAACGCGGGAGCGCAGCCGCAGCCCGATGCACGCCAGAGCAATCGCCGCACAAGCGAACAGAATCGCCTGCGGGGAAGGTGAAGGTACGCGCAAATCGGCCGCGCGCAGATCGCCGATGTGGTTCACTGTCGCGCGGATCAGGTGAATGAGCGCGGCGGTGCATGCCGCGGGTACCTTTGCGGCGGGCAAGCTGATGAGAGCGGCGCAAAAGGTGATGATCGTCAGCGCGAGCAACACACCGATCAGCGGAACGAGCAGCAGGTTCGTCGGCAGTGCGAGCAGCGTTGCACGATGGAAGTAGACGGCCATTGGGAGCACCATGCAGAGCTCCACCGCGATGCTAAAGAGGATTGCAGCGACGAGGCGCAGACTGGCCCGGCTGGTCCACAGCGGCAGGTTTCGCAGGCGCGGATGTAGTAATGCGGAGCATAGGGCCCCGAACATGCGAAGCCGGACGCGCATCTGCGTGAGCCGAGGATGCATGTGCATGTCGAGTGCAACGTCGTCGAAGTTCTTCAGCGCGCGCACGTGCGGATCGAAGCTGCGCGCCTCCGCCGGCTGGGCGAGCCCTGCGGCTGCGACGATCACCAGCGTGGTCATCTGAAAGCTTGCTTCGAAGAGCGAGCGCGGGTCTGCGGCGAGCATTACGACAGCCGCGATTCCCAGCGCGTTCAAGGGTCCGGTCTCCCGGCCCAGCCAGCGTGCAAGCAGGTAAGCCGTGGTCATGCCAAGCGCGCGCTGAACCGGTGCGCCGAAGCCTGTGATCAATGCGAAACCCAGACCCAGGCTCAGTGTGACCGCAATCGCGGCACCCTGCGGCACCCGCAGCCTGCGCAACAGCCAGAGCAGACCGCCGACGAGCAGCACAACGTGCAGTCCGGAGACGACGAACAGGTGAAATGTCCCTGTGCGCTCGAATCCCTGGCGAAGATTGCTCGTAAGCTGCGTGCGATCTCCGACGAGCATCGCCTGCAGCATCGCGATATCTTCGGCGTTCAGCCGCATCCAGGCAGGGAGACTACTTTGCGCGGTTGAGCTGCCCAATCTGTGCAGGCGGCTCGACGTCCAGGCCTGCGCCGACGAAAGACGACAGCTCCACGACGGCACTGCGTGGCCGAGAATTCTTAACCGTTCGGCGTGCGCGGATGAGATCGCGCCGATGCCCTGGCCGAGCAGGTAGTCAGAGTAAGACCACGCGCCGGGGTCCCGATAAGTATCGGGAGCGCGAAGGCGCAGTGGAATTTCGATCTCGTCGCCGCAGGATAACGCAGGAGCCTCATCCATCAGGGTCACGCGCACGCCTCCACCAGTGCGCTGCATTGTGGAGACATCCGGCGTCACCTGCTCAACGGCTTCAACCTGCAGATCGACGGAGCGGTGCGGCTGACCGGTGAGAGGCTCCCACGCTCCCGGGCCAAGCTGCCAGGATTGATCGGTCTGCTGATCGGGAGCAGAGTTGTCCGGAGCCAGCTCGCGAATTCTCACGACTCGGGCTCGCACCATTCGGGTCAGACCATCTGCGTCGCTGACCAGCCTGGCCTGACGATCGATCGGAGCTTCAACCTGAGCACACGTGCATCCCACCACGATCCACAACGCAAGCACGGGCACGGCCGCCATGCGACGCGCGCGTCGGAAGCTCACGAGGGAAAGCAGAAGAAGTGCAGCCACGCCCGTGATCAACAAGGCGGCCGGCTGCCATCGCCGCGCAAGCAGATCGCCCGCAGCGAAGCAGACCGCCGCGGCCAGCATCGGCGCGTGCCGCAGCTGCGGTGGTGCAACGACCGGCGGCGAGTCCATCCAGTGCTTCCCGGGCCCGACTGTCTGCATCTGTGGTGCTCAGCTCTTTCGCGAATCCTGTCTGAAGTCTTTCATGACCGGCGGCGCAGCTTCACTACCGCCTCCTGGTGATACGTCTGCGGAAAGAGGTCGACCAAATGGAGCTGTTCAAGGGAATAGTCCGATTCAAGGGTCGCGAGGTCGCGCCCGAGCGTGACCGGATCGCAGGAGACGTAGACGATCTCCGCGGGTGCCAGCCGCATGATCATCTGGCATACCTCAACTCCTGCGCCGGCCCGCGGCGGGTCGAGAACGATCAGCTCCGGACGCTCGCGCTGTAGCACTGCATTGCGAAGGAAATCGACGATCACAGCTTCGACCCCTCTGTGCTGCGGGCCGATGCGCTGCATCGCCGAGTTCAACTCCCGCGCCGCGGCGGCGTTCGCTTCGACTGCGGTTACCTGTTCGAAGCTTCGGGCCAGGACGCGCGCGAACAGCCCTACGCCGGCGAACAGGTCCCACGCAATTCGACCGCGTTGGCCGGAGCAGACAAGATCGACCATCGTTGCAAGCAGAAACCGGTTCACCTGAAAGAAGCCGCCGCGCGCGATCCAGTAGCGCTCTCCTGCCACCTCGTACGCGATGCCCGACGCGCCCCAGCTTGCAAGGTCCTGCTGCGGCTGGCCTGTGCGCGGATGAACCCGCACAGCTCCCGCGCCGGCAAGCTCGGGTATGTCCTGCTGAAGACGCGCGAAGGCCCGCGCGAAGCTGTCCTTCGGATGCTGATCCGATGCGGTGGTCAGCAACGTAATCTGCAGGCGCGACATGTCGCTGTCGCAGAAGAGCTCAACCTCTTTCGAGGACGAGAGCCATCGCCGCATGGAATCGTCGTGCTCCGCAATTGCAAGCATGGCCTCGGCGGCACGCCACAACAGCGGCGCTGCGATGGGGCACGTCACAATTGGCAGCACGGCGTTGGTGGTGCGCTCTCGATAGCCGACGCGCAGGCGCTCACCCTCACGAGTGATGTGCAGACGAATGCGGTTGCGATAGTGCCACGGATCGGCCGCGTGAATGGCGATCTCCGGGACCGCGGCCACGCCGGCGCGCAGCAGCGATTCGCGCAGCACCTCCGTCTTCAGCCGGAGCTGCTCGGGATAGCTAGCCATCTGCAGATGACAGCCGCCGCACGCGCCGAAGTGCGGACATCCGGGCTGCACCCGTTCGGCGGAGGGTTCGAGCAGACGAAGAACTTCGAACTGATCCTTCAATGTGGCAGGCGCTGCTTCCACGAGTTCGCCCGGAAGAGCAAAGGGAACGAAGCAGGCGGACGATTGCGTGTCGGCCGGTTCAGCAGAGGATCGGGCCAGCCCGAACCCGCCGTAGACGAAGCGCTCGATGCGCAGCTGAATTGGCTTCATTCGCCGACGCTCATGTAAAACAGGCTGAGCCGCGGAAGGGTATAGCTCTGCAGAAGCTTGCGCGTGAGGAACTGCTGTTGCACCTGCCGCAGTTGTACAGCGTTCATGCGGCTGCGGAACGGCGCGAGTTCGGAGTCGGCCTGTCGACGGAAGCCGAGCAATTGTTCCTCGCTTGCGTGCGTGCGGAGAGCATCCACCATGCGCTCCTCGAGAACCGTAAGGACCTGATCCAGCTCTTCGAGCGACGCGGATCCCGGATCCTGAACCCCTGCGGCAAGCTCGCGAAGTCGCGTCGCGATAGCCGCAAGCGTCCCGTTGCCAGAGCTCTCGCCTGCCGCCTGCACCAGGTCGGCGTTGCGCGTCAGATACGTGATGACTCGCTCATTTTCGAATCCGCTCGCATGCATTTCGGTCTTACGCTGGGGAGCCGCGCCGGTTGCGGCTTCCACCATCTCTTCCGCCGCAGCCATCACCGCCTGCGCGCACCATGCCAGCCCATTCACCTTGCGCAGCCGACCTTTGGCGCGTGCCGAGCGCGTCTCATATCGATCGAACGCGTTATCGATGCCGCGCAATACGGCCTCGAGCGGAACACCGGCTTCGCGCCAGCTTTCAATCAATGCCCAATCCAGCGTAGAGAGCAGGAGCAGCGACCCGCGCCTGCGGCTGAACCGGTCCTCGATCTCGGTGAAGTACTGGAAGTAGTTCTGCATGGAAGCAGCGGTTCGCTGCTTCCTTAGTCTACTTTTTCGGTGCGCGGTTCGGCGCGGCGCCGATGGCGGTCGTGGTTGCGCTCCCAGATCAGCCTGAGGCCGGTAAGCGTCAGCATCTCGTCCACTCGCGAGATGTACTTGCTGTCCGTGGCGATCAGCTTGGCCAGGCCGCCGGTCGCGATGATCTTCGTCTCCGGCCCGAGCTCGTGGATCAGGCGCTCGAGGATGCCGTCCACAAGCCCGATGTAGCCGTAGTACAGGCCAATCTGAATGTTGTCCGTCGTGTTCGTCCCGATAACTTTTGCGGGCTTCTTGATCTCCACGCGGGTCAACCGCGCTGCTCTCGCGAACAGCGCGTCCGCGGAGATTCCGAGTCCGGGCGCAATCGCGCCGCCGAGAAATGCGCCCTGCTTTGAGATCACGTCGAAGGTCGTGGCCGTGCCCATATCAACGACAATCGCCGGGCCGCCCACCTGCTCAAAAGCGGCGACGCAGTTCACGACGCGGTCCGCTCCAACCTCGCTGGGGTTGTCGGTCAGAACAGGCAGCCCCGTCTTTACGCCCGGCTCGATGAACAACGGGCGCAGGTTGAAGCACAGCTCGCAGACGCGGCGCAGCGAGGCATCGAGCGGAGGAACGACCGAGGAGATCGCAACCCCGTTCACCTCTTCCATGCGGATGTTGCGCATCGTGAACAACGTCTGAAGCAGAACGCCAAGCTCATCGGGTGTCTGCTTGTGAGGCGTCGTGATTCGCCAATCCGCAACGAGGCATGCAGGACTATTGTCCGTGGCCTGCTGGAAGAGCCCCATCACCGTGTTCGAGTTGCCTACATCGATCGCAAGCAGCATGGTCTGTCTTTTGGGGGACCGTCCTTCCCGGACCGTCCGGGATACGTTATACCTCACGGACGCCGCCCGAGAGTACTGTACGTTTTACCCCGTTTTCGTCATTAACAAGAAGAAAACCTCGCAGGTCCAGACCTGCACTGACGCCGGTATAGCCGCCGTCTTCAGGCACGCGGACGCGCTTTCCTTT
>DASYBN010000113.1:0-5593 GCA_036500785.1 Acidobacteriaceae bacterium | reverse complement strand
CTCCAGCCGGTGAACCTCTCCGCAGCTATGTTCGGCAATGCAGTGCATCCGACCGCGGGTTCTTCGTGGAGCCTGCGACTGCAGATTGCATTCCTGTTCCCGCAGCTTCCGCCGGAGATGAAGGCAAAGATGAAGGCGATGCAGCAGGGAGAGTAGGCGTTAGCGAGTATCGTTCGCCGCAAGCGCGTGAAGGGCGTCGCCTGCCAGGCGCATGATTCTCCACTCCGTAAGCATCTGCGCGCCGAGGCGGTGATAGACCGCGATGGCAGGTTCATTCCACTCCAGTACATCCCACTCGAGCCGCGGGCAACCCTCGTCGATCGCAATCTGCGCGAGCCGAGCGAGCAGCGCCTTTCCGATGCCGCGCTGCCGCAGCGCCGGCGTGACGTAAAGGTCTTCCAGTCGAATGCCGTGATGGCCGCGCCACGTCGAATAGCTGGTGAAGAACAGCGCGAAACCCGCGGCTGTTGTTGTGCCCGCCTCCGTTAGCTCAGCGATATGAGCGCGGAAGCGTATGGGCGTCTCGAGCGCGGTGCCATCCGGCGCAAGCGCGAAGCCGTCGCGCAGCAGATCTGCCTCCGTCGCGACGACAGCGTCGGGCTCGCGCTCGTAATGCGCGAGCTCGTGAATGAAGCGAAGCATCGTGGGGACGTCGGCGGGCGTAGCGTCGCGGATAGTCAGCATTGAGAAATCAGAAAACAAGATCAGTGGTTAGTTGCGGTCGAGCTTAACGCGGGTTGCAGCGGGATTTCGAAGGTCTCGAGCGGCTTGTTCGTCGCGGCCCAGCGGGCTTTGCGAATCTCCACGGTGGCGCCCTTGAGAACCGGCGCGTCAAGATCGCGCGTGTCGTAAAACAGCCACCCCGCGGCCGTGGAATGTGGCGCAACGGTTGAGGACTTGAACCCGAAATCGTTGTCGTCCGCCACCACCTGGTTGTCAACCCCCTTCGGCTTCTCCTGGATCGAAGGCAGCGGCCCGGGGAGCGGAATCCGCTTGGGTTGATCGCGAGGCTGCGACGACATCCCGCGGTCGAGCTCTTCATGCGTCGCGGCGTTCTCCGGGATATCGGTCCCGGAGATGAACAGAATGCGCGCCTCATCCAGGGCGAGCGGCTGCGAGGAGTCGTTGGTAACGATAATCCTGATCGGGAGAAATCCATGGCCGAGATAGTCGAGACGTGTCTTCGGCGCGAACTGCTTGGTGTCGCCCGGATCCACCGCAATGGTGACCTGATCATGCGTATCGTGCGCAGGATATTGAGGCGCAGGCAGCGGCGGCGGCACCTTGCGCGGCTTGTCGGCGTGTGCGGCTAGGACGGCTGTGAGAGTGAGTGGGATCAGGAGCCGGATGCGGAAGGACATACAGGTTGGATTATGCTCTGGGAGATGCAGCGCGAGCAAAACGAATCGATGTGCGAGGGCGTGACCCCGGCTCGCGAGCGTGCGCGATGATGGGTCTGTACAGCGCGGCCCTGGCGCTCGCGCTGCTGCTGAGCTCACCCTGGTGGCTCACGCGCATGCTGACGACCGAGCGCTATCGCGAGGGCATGCGCGAGCGGCTGGGACGCGTGCCGCAGCGATTGCGCGAGACGGTCTCCATATTCGCAGCGCAGCGCAGAGTGATTTGGGTGCACGCGGTCAGTGTGGGCGAGGTGCTCGCCGCCTCGCGGTTGGTCCCCGAGTTGGAAGCCGCCATCACTGCCGGCGGTGAACCTTGGCGAGTGGTAGTGTCCACGACGACCCGCACAGGCCAGGCGCTTGCGCGCGAGCGGTTCGGCGCCGAACGAGTCTTTTACTTCCCACTCGATTTCGCATGGGCTGTGCGGTCCTATCTTCGCGCGCTGAATCCCGCAGCGCTGGTGCTGATGGAAAGCGAGCTCTGGCCGCGCGTGCTGGTTGAATGCCGCCGCGCGAACGTCCCCGTGATCGTGGTGAATGCGCGCGTGAGCGACCGTTCCTTTGCGAGAGCGATGCGCGTGCGCGCTGTGTGGGCGCGCGTGCTGCGGCGTCCTGCACTATGGCTCGCGCAGAGTGACGAAGACGCTCGGCGGCTCGTCGCGATAGGCGCACCTTCCGACAGCGTGCGTGCGATCGGGAATCTGAAGTACGACATCCGTGCGCCGAACGAGAGCCGTGTCGCGGAGTTGATCAAGCAAGCTGCGGCAGGAAGACCGATCCTGGTCGGCGGAAGCACGCTCGGCAAAAATCCGCCAGAGGATTCTCCGCTCATCAGAGCCCAGCAGTCGATGCCGCCGCACAAGCGACCGCTTCTCGTTCTTGCCCCGAGGCACCCTGAGAATTTCCACTTGGTTTATTCAATGGCGATTGAGTACCCCACCGCTCGCGCAACAGAATTGCTGGGCGGGAGTTATACCTCCGCGAGGCCCGACATTATCGTCCTCGATACCATCGGGGATTTGGCTGCCGTCTATGGAGTTGCCGATTTGGCGTTTGTCGGCGGTTCACTGGTCAAGCGCGGAGGACATAATCCACTCGAACCCGCGCAGTTCGGTGTGCCAGTCGTGATGGGGCCTTCGTACGAGAACTTCCGCGGGATCGTGACCGCTATGAGATCTGCGGAGGCCATTTCCATATCCGGATGGAGCTGTGCTGCGTCAATCAATAAAGAGAACGTGGCCTCGCCGTTGAGTACGGCTTTCATCGAGGACATTCAAGGGCTGCTGGCAAACCCCGAAGCCGCGCGCGCCATGGGCGAGCGTGGGCGTAAGGTGTTTGAAGAGCAGCAGGGAGCGACGGGCCGGGCAGTGGAGGCGATTGTCGCCCTGATTCACGCCGGAGCCAGACCGTGAGCGCACGCAGACCCTGGGCATGGCCGCTTGTTCCGCTGTATGCAGCCGTTATCGCGGCGAAGGACGGCTTGCGGCGTGCCGGCGTCCTGAAGGTGCGACGCCTCGCGCGGCCGGTGGTCAGCGTCGGCGCGATCTCCGCGGGCGGCGCAGGCAAGACTCCGGTAGTGATTGCGTTGGCGAAGATGCTGCGCGCGCGCGGGTGGGATGTGGACGTGCTCTCCCGCGGCTACGGCCGCATCGGACACGGCGTAGAGTGGGTCGCCGCGCTCGGCGACGGCACCGCGGAGCGCTATGGGGACGAGCCGGTGGTAATCGCCCGGGAAACCGGCGTGCCCGTCTGGGTGGGCAGCAGCCGCTACGCCGCAGGACAGGCCGCCGAAGGTCCGGCCGTCACTGCGAGCGGAACCCATATTCCGTTCGGGAATAACAAAAACAAAGACGGAGCGGATCGAGAGGCAACTGCGACTCGACGCGCCGTCCATCTGCTCGACGACGGGTTTCAGCATCAGCAGCTCGCGCGCGATTTTGACATTGTGCTGGTGACGACCGAGGACCTGAACGATACGCTAATGCCGGCGGGCAATCTGCGCGAAGGATTCGGCGCGATCAAACGGGCCGACGCCGTGGTCATCCGCCAGGATGAACTCGAGGACGTGAAGGACCGCGCCTGGAAGCTGATGCGCGAACGTGCGCAGATGTGGGTTGTGCGAAGAATCCTCGTCTTCCCTGCCCCGTTGTTCGTCTTTACTGCAGGGCTGCGGCCGGTCGCGTTCTGCGCGATCGCGCGGCCGGAGGGATTTCAGGCGATGCTCATCGAGGCCGGCTGCGGCGTAGTGGAGACCATTGCATTCCCAGACCACTACGCCTACACGATGCGCGATATGGAGCAGATTCTCGACGTCGGCCGCCGGCTGAACGCGACTGGATTCGTGACCACCGTAAAGGACAACGTGAAGCTCACCAAAGCGATGTGCGATCGGCTGGAAACGCTTGGACCGCTGATGACCGTCGTTCTCGACGCGGAGTTTGCCGACGCCGACGCGGTCGTCAGCGCACTGGAGTCGCGCCTGGGCACCAGCGAAACGCGATCAGGAGCAAACCAGGCGTGAAGCTATTAATCGTCCGCGTCGGAGCCATGGGAGACGTCTTGCACGCGCTTCCTGCAGCCGCGGCGTTGCGCAACGCACGGCCGGATTGGACAATCGATTGGGTCGTCGATCCGCGATGGTCCGCGCTTCTGGTCGACGGCGAAGACCACGGCGAGATCGTCAACCGCGTGCATCTGGCCGACACGAAGCTCTGGAGCGCCGCGCCCTTTTCGTGGAAGACGCTGCGCTCTGTAGCCGGCCTGCGACGAGAGTTGCGCACCGAGCGCTACGACGTTGTCGTCGATATGCAGGGCACTATGCGCTCGGCCGTGATCGGCCGCTTCCCGCGGGCTCGCGAGTTCACCGGATACGAGCATCCGCGCGAGCCGGCCGCGGCGCGTCTCTACCGCCGCACGCGCCGCCGAATCGGCAAACACGTTGTCGAACAGGGAGCAGCGCTGCTCGGAGCCGCCTGCAGCATCGCGCTGGCGCCCGCGCCCGTGACCCTGCCGCACCAGCAGTGGGCCGACGACTGGGCAGCGGAGCTGGTCGGTGATCGCAAGGTCTGTGTGCTTGCCGCTTCCGCCGGCTGGGGAGCGAAGCAGTGGCCCGCGGAGCGCTACGGCGCGCTCGCGCGTGCGCTGCGCACGATCGGCTACGTGCCGCTGGTGAATGCGCCGCGCAACGATGACCCGCTCGCCGCGAGTGTTGTAGCCGCAAGCGGTGGCGCCGCAGAGACAGCCGTCTGCAATGTCGCCGGGCTGATTGCGCTCATGCGCCGCACGTCCCTGCTGGTGGGCGGCGACTCCGGCCCGACGCATCTCGCAGCCGCGCTCGGAGTTCCGCTGATTGCGCTGTTCGGACCCACCGATCCTGCCCGGAACGGACCGTGGGGTTCCGGCCCCATGCGAGTTCTGCGCGGCGCCGGCTCCGTCACGAGCCACAAAAGAGTTGCCGAAATCGATGCCGGGCTCGCGCGCCTTGGCGTCGACGAAGTCCTCCGGCAGCTCGAGGATCTGACGCAAAGTGAACCACCAGATCCCGTTGCACCCCAGTCGGCAAGCTCCACAGGGATCCCGCTCGGCGGATAGCACAAACAAATCCGCGACTCCTCATCTGCGAAGATGGAGAGATGGCAACGGAGCGGCGAGGATGGCAGCGGATCGCGCGAAGAGCTCGCGTTCCGCTGGGGTTTGTGGTCGCCGCCGTGTTTCTGGTGTTTGCCCGGCCAAGCTGGACGACGCTGGCCTGGGGCCTTGTGCTGATCATTCCGGGGCTATGGCTGCGCGCCTACGCGGCCGGATACGTGAAAAAGAACGCGGAGCTCACGCGCACCGGACCCTACGCGTACACACGCAACCCGCTCTACCTGGGCTCGATGGCCGTGGCATTCGGATTTGCCGTGGCCGCCGGCCAGCTCTGGCTGGCGGTGCTGCTGGTCGTGATGTTTCTCGCCATCTACGTGCCGACGATCCTTTCCGAAGAGCAATTCCTGCGCGGCGCGTTTCCGCAGTTTCAGGAGTACGCCGACCGCGTTCCCCGCTTGCTCCCGCGGCTCACACCGGCGCGCTTCGCGGACGCGGAACGGGGGATGGGCAGGTTCTCGCGCGAGCGATATCTTCACCACCGCGAGTACAATGCCAGCATTGGCGCCGCAGCGCTCTACGCCGCCCTCATAGCGCGTATGTGGCTGTAT
>DASYBN010000112.1:0-5613 GCA_036500785.1 Acidobacteriaceae bacterium | reverse complement strand
CGCCGCAATCAGCTCCGGCAGCGCGCGCTCCACATTCGACGGCAGCACGATCGCCTTCTGCGACAGCAGTCGGCTGTTCAGATCGACCACCGCAATCGTCGCCTGCTCCGGCCGCACATCCACCGCGAGCATCACAATGTCCTCATTCAGAGACAGCAGCGTGGGCCTGCGTCCGCGCGGCAGCCGCTGCGTTCCGCCCTCCACCACCCATCCCTCTTCGATCAGCTCCTCCACAATCGAAGAGACCGTGCTCGGATATAAGCCGGACGCTCGCGCCAGCTCCACACGCGCCACTGGCTGCTTCGCCCGCACCAGTTCCAGGATGACATCGCGATTGATGTCGCGCGCCACCTCACTCGACGCCAGCCGCACATAGGCGAGGTCCGCCCGCCGCAGTGCATGCCTCAGTTCATGCGGCTGCTGCCCTCCGTTCGTTGTCGTACTCTTCGCCACGCCTTGCTCCTCCACTTTCGCGATTCCCGTTACTCAATCTGCACTCAGCAACTCTCAGCCGCCGCTGGCCGCTGCTCCGCCGCGAAAGCTCTCCGGCGGTCCAAGATAACTCGGCCGCAGCTCACCGTGACTGACCACCAGCCGCTCCACCACCACCGCCGGATCCACGGCCCACACCTTCAGCGTGTGATATCCCGGCGCACTGATTGTGAGCGGCACCGTCACCCGCCGCACACCATCGCTCACCGCCTGCGCCCAGTCCTTCTCCGAGTTATGCTCCAGCGCATCCACCACTGTTCGCGGTCCGTCGTCCACCGACACCGCGAAGCGCAAGCCGCGACCCGGCACAAAGTTCAATGTTGGAGCGAGCGTCATCTGCAGCTCGAAATCTCCGGCGTCATAAAGGTACATCCTGTACTCGAGCGCTGTCTTCGAATCCGTCTCGCTCGCCGCCGTCACTGGAAACACCGTCATCGCAGACTTCGTCTCTCCATATCCCGGCAGCTCCACCCACTTCATCGCGCCGCCGGCATCATCCGTTGCCCGCGCAGCCGTATCCGCCGCCTCAATCGCCACATATCCATCGCTTTCCACAAACCCCTGCGCGTTCTCGCGCGTCACCGGCAATCTGCGCGCATCAAGCGTGTACACGATCGGCCGAGCCTCGCCCGAGCTCACCGTCACCGTCCCCTCATTCTCATCGCCCGGCAGCTTCGTCCAGTCCACCCTCACCACCACGCCGTGCTCCGCCGCTGCAACCGTCCCCCCGCTGTCCGACACCGTCAGCCACGGCGCACTCGTCTTGATCGTGTACTCCACCGGCGCACTTCCGCGGTCGAACATCGTCAGTACATGCGGCTGCCGATTCACAGAGTCCACTGTCCCCAGTGAGAATCCGAACCGGCCACCCGCGCGCGTAAACGTCGCATCCTGCGCGAAAACACCTAACGACCCCTGCTCCGGCACCTGAATCCGCGTCACCGGCGGCATGATGTTCGCTGGCGGATCGCTCCACGCAAAGTAGCCGATGTGCGTCTGATCCATCATGTGATCCCACTTGCCATCCAGCATGTGGTTGTATTGCGCGCTCAGCTCGGCATCGCGCGCAAACATTCGCTCGACCTGTGCCGCCTCCTCATTCGCCTTCGGATTCCCCAGCCGCGCATCCAGCGCATTCCGCCCCGCCATGATGTACATCTCGGTCAAATTCGCGCATGCATCCACCGGATACTGGATCAGCTCAAAGAAGCTCGCGCGCTCGTCCTCCGGAAGCTTGGCCGCCAGCCGGTCCGCCCAGTTCGCTAGCCCGATAAACTCGCCTGGCCGGCCCCACGCGCTTGCTACCTTATCCGCCTCGTAGTAATTCGTCACGCTGAACGTATTGGCATCAATTAACTCGGGCTTCCTGCGCCCGTTATATTGCGTGTACAGCTCCATCGCTGTAGCAATACCCCTCGCATGCTCCGGTCCGAACTCCCTGGTCGCCCAATCAAGCGTGAACTCGTCCAGAGGGTCCTCACCTTCGCGTGTCTCGCCCCACCGCTGCGGCGTCCTTGCATAGCTCAGAAAGAACTCGATCGGAAACTCCATCGGCTTGCCATCGCCCACATTCACCACCCACAGCCGGTCGGCCCCATACTCCAGCGCAATATGCATCTGCTCCTGCGTCTTTGTGATCGGCACCGTGTTCAACCACTTGTAACTGCGCGGACCGCCCACATAGTCGAAGTGGTAGTAAATCCCCGCTCCGCCGCTGCGTTTTCTCTCCTCTTCCGTCGGAAGCCTTCGCAGATCGCCCCAGTTGTCATCGCTCCACAGCAACGTCACATCATCCGGAACGCGCATGCCTTTCTCGTAATAACCCTGCACTTCCTTGTAGAGCGCCCACACCTGCGGCACCTTCGTCACATCAGGATTCACTGTCTCGCGCAGAATCTGCCGCTGGTCCGCGACAATTTTCTCCAGTAACTGCGTGTTGGCATCTGCCGACATTGGCGTATCGCCGTGCCCGCGCATCCCTAGCGTCACCACCTCTTCGTAATTCTTGTCGCGCTCCATTCCCTTGCGCCAGAAGTCATCAATGGTCTTCTGATTCGTCGTGTAGTCCCACGCCCCGTGATCCGGCGTCCATTCCTTTTCGGCGCGCATCATCGGCTCCTCGTGCGAGGTGCCCATCACAATCCCGTACTCATCCGCCAGCTTGGGATTCTGCGGATCATCCGCCGCGAACGCGTTATTCCACATCGCCGGCCACAGAAAGTTCGCCTTCAACCGCAGCAGCAGCTCAAACACCTTCGTATAAAACTCGTGATTCATCGTGCCGAACTTTTCCTTCGTCCAGCCTGAGAGCGCAGGCGCCTCATCGTTGAAGAAGATTCCGCGATACTTCACTGCGGGCACCGGTTGCACCACGCGCCCCGGCATTACGTACAGCGCATCCTGATGCGGCACCCGCACATCCGCCCACCAGTACCAGGGAGAAACGCCAATCTGCTCGCTCAAGTCATAGATCCCGTAGATCGTTCCGCGCTTGTCCGCACCCGCGATCACCAGCGCGCGCCGCACGCCCGGCATCGGGTGCTCGACGATCGTCGTCACCGCGGACTCCCACTTGCCCGCCACATCGCTCACGTCCAGTTTGTGCGCCTTGATCAGCGCGTCGATCAGCGGACTCTTCCCGATCGTGCCGATCAGCACGACGTCCTTGCCCTTTGCCGCGCCGCCATCCTTGATCACCGGTGCCGGCTGCCCGGTGACCCGCCCCACATCCGCGCTGAGATCGCCGACCGCTCGCACCACGCCCGGCCAGTCCGAATCGCTCACGAGCAGCGGCACGTCCTTCCCATTCGCCGCGAGCACGAACCCGCCGCTCACCGGCGCCGTGCTCACATATTTCGGCTCACCCAGCGCCCAGGCCTGCAGGGACATCGACATCGCGACAACCAATACTCCAAGACTAAAGTTTGACGGCATCAGAATCCCCATCCTGCGCGATGACTCAGAACCTTACACCAAACGATACTTTGTGTCTCGAACAAAAGACGGTAACCGAGCACGCCCGTAACGGATAAGTTCCGCACGCAGACCCGCGTGCTACCGTCTGAAATCGAAGATCCAAGAAGGAGACCGCGCCAATCCCCCGCTCCCGCAAGCCCCGCCCGTCCGGCCTTCGTCTCCTTCCGCTCGTCGCGGCCATCTACTTCATGGTCTCAGGCGGCCCCTACGGCCTCGAGGACATCATCGGCATGGCCGGCTTCGGCCGCGCTCTTCTTCTGCTCGCCATCGTCCCTCTGCTCTGGAGCCTGCCCACCGCTCTCATGGTCGGCGAGCTCGCCTCCGCCATCCCCGACGAAGGCGGCTTCTACGTCTGGGCACATCGCGCGCTCGGCCGCTTCTGGGGCTTCGAGGTCGCCTGGCTCTCACTCGCCTCCAGCGTCTTCGACATGGCGATCTACCCCACGACGGTGTCGCTCTATCTCGCCCGCGTCTTCCCCGAACTCAATCACGGTCACCGCGCGCTGATGCTGAAGCTCGCCATCGTCCTCATTGCCACGCTCTGGAATCTGCGCGGTGCCGTCTCCGTCGGCCATGGCTCTGTCCGCATGATGGCCATCTCGCTCGCTCCCTTCGCCGTCATGCTCCTCATCGCGCTCTGGCGCATCGCACACGGTGGCCTGCACCTCGCCGCGTCCGGTCAGACGCTTACCTACGATCTCGGCGGCGCGCTCTCCGTCACGATGTGGAATTACATGGGCTGGGACAACGCCTCCACCATCGCCCAGGAGGTTGAAAACCCGCAGCGCGACTACCCGCGCGCCATGTTCGTCTCTGCGCTGACTGTCATGTGCGTCTATATGCTGCCGCTGCTCGCCGTCTGGGCTCTCGGCATACCCGCCGCACGCTTCTCCACCGGCGCTTGGGCGGACGCCGCCGGTCTCCTCGGCGGCTCCGTCCTCGCGATGGCGGTCGTCCTAGCCGGCTCGCTCGACGGCCTCGGCACCTTCAACGCCCTCACCCTCACCCTCACGCGATTACCGTACGCCATGGCCGAAGATCGCCTGCTCCCGCGAATCCTCAAACTCCGCACCTCAAAAGGAGTGCCCTGGGTGAGCGTTCTTCTCTGCGGCACAACGTGGGCGCTCGCGCTGGGCCTCACCTTCGAGCGCCTCATCTCCATCGACCTTGTCCTCTGGGGCGCTTCGCTCATCCTCGAGTTCCTGTCGCTCATCGTCCTCCGCCGCACCGAGCCCGCGCTGAAGCGCCCCTTCCGCGTTCCCGGCAATCAGCTCGCACTCATTCTGATCGGCTGCGGCCCCATGCTGCTGCTCGCCTTCGCGCTCTTCAACGCCCGCAACGAAAAGCTCGCCGGCATGAACGCCCTGCTCTTCGCGGCTATCATTGCCCTCGCCGGCCCGCTCGTCTACGCGCTGATGAACCTCACCCGCCGCCGCGCCGCTTAAACAGAACAGGGATCAGCAACCTCGCTGATCCCTGTTCTTTAACATCTAAAATCTAACGTCTAATATCTTCTCTTCTCTACTTCTTCCCCGCGCCCACCGGCTCCAACACCTTCTTCTGCTTCCCATCCTCAAACGTCTGCGCTGCCTCAGCAATCTTCGCCCTTGCGGCGGCCGCATCGCGCCATCCCTTCACCTCGACCCGCTTGCCTTCCAGGTCCTTATAGATCGAGAAGAAGTGCGTCATCTCCTTCAGCGTATGCGGGTACACATCCGAGTAGTTCCACACGTCCTTGTAGCGCGGATTGCCCTGGCCCACGCACAGAATCTTCTCATCGGCTACGCCCTGGTCCGTCATGTCCAGCACGCCGATCGGCCGCACTGTCAGAACGCACCCTGGAAAGCTCGGCGTATCAACCAGCACCAGGCAGTCGAGCGGATCGCCATCGGCGGCGAGCGTGCTCGGAATGAATCCATAGTCGCCCGGATAATGGACCGGCGAGTACAGATTTCTATCCAGCCGGAAGACATGCAGCTGCTTGTCGTACTCGTATTTGTTGATTCCTTCCAGCGGAATCTCGATCACCGCATTCACCAGCTCCGGCGACTTCGGCCCCACGGGCAGTTCAAGATAGTTCGGCATAAACCTGCGCTTCGCTTTCTCGCGACAGAAAATCAGCAAATCGCGAAAAGAATTCGGCTC
>DASYBN010000111.1:0-5845 GCA_036500785.1 Acidobacteriaceae bacterium | reverse complement strand
GCGCAAAGAATGGAGGCAGGACCGTCGGATTCGATGGGATCCGCATCCTCCTCGTCGGGCGTGTCGGAGAAGAGCAGTGGCTCGCCGTCCTCGGCTGCACTCGCGACCAGACTATCGCCCCCGCCGAGGCGGTCGCCGATTGTCGCTCGCGGGTCACTGCCGGCCTGTCGCATCAAGCGCAGCTCACCGTCGTCCGCAACCAGCCACAGGTTTACAGCAGAGGCGTCGGTGAGGGTCTGAACCTTGTCGGAGATAACGGGCAGCAGAGCGGACATCTCGAGAGTTGCGTTGAAGACCTTCTCGATGTCGTAGAGCTGCACCATCCGGCTAACCGCGGCGAGATTTGCATTTCGCTCCGATTCGTAGCGCAGGGCCGCGACGAGTGCGACGGAAGCCTGATCGGCGATCTCCTGAACGAGATGAAGCGAATCCGCTGAAGGCTGTCCCTCAAAGGATGCGATTTCAATGCAGCCGAGAAGCTGCTCCTGCTGCCATAGCGGAAAGTAGGTCAGCGCGGTGAGCGTCTGTCGAACATCGAGGTGGTGGTAAGCCTCACGCCGCAGATCTTCGGCGGCGAACTGGAGCGCGGTCTGCTCTGCTGCCAGATGCCCAAGGGTGCCGGCTTCGAAGTCGATTGGGCCAGTCTCAACTGCGATTTCACCGGTGGCGGCCTTCAATCGCCATACGCGCTGCAGCTTGTCGTGCTCGACCAGATAGATGGCGACGGCGCTCGCAGGCAACGCCGCTGAGACGGCGCGGGCGACGATGTTTGCGCGGGCCGAAAGTTCAAGTTGCGCGATTAATTCAGCAGAAAGCTCGACCGGAGAAGAGTCAATCAACAGCTGCCGCCTGGGTGTCTGATCTTGGGTGTACCCAAAATACCATTCACCTTCGCGTCTGAGCAGAAAATCTAACGCAGAGCGGCTCGCGGGAAGTAGAATCGCAGCGAAGATCTCATCGAAGAGTTTCAGCTTCCAGGAAAGGTTTGCTTGAACCCGCTCGAAATTACTATCCGGAAAAATGGCGAGATTGATCTTCTGTCGCTGCGCGGTCCGCTTGTGCTTGGGGCGCCGATGGACGCAATGAACGAAACCTTCGACAATCTGGCCTCGCATGGAAGTAGCCGTTTTGTTTTGAGCATGGGTGAGGTGAACAGGCTCGACTCAAGCGGCATCGGCCTGCTGGTGCGGATGCTGGAAAGGTCAAAGAAAGCGGGAGGGACTGTGAAGCTGGTGCGTCCTTCGAATGCAGTAAGCGCAACCTTGAGAATGTGTTGCGTGCTTCCCCTTTTCGAGGTGTTCGCCGAAGAGGGAGAGGCGATCGCGTCCTTCGCCAGGACGTGATGTCTGGCGGGCGGATGCTCGCGGTCGGCATGAAGTGAAACGCGAAAATTTGTAACGGCAGAGGCGTCACCGCTTCCCTGCCCGGCTCTTATCCCAAATGAGGAGCGGAGCATGCACGAGACCACCGCCACATTGAGCGATGGCCCAAAGACCTCTACCACTCCGTCCTTCGGCCTGCGGGCCGGAACACTTTCGCCGCTCGAAACGCTGGCGCAATCGGTGTCAACGATCGCGCCGAGCACGTCACCGACGCTCACCGTTCCGCTCGTTTTTGCGCTCGCGGGCGACGGCACCTGCCTGGCCTATGCGCTTGCTCTTGGGCTGATCGTGCTGGTTGCTCTGTGCGTGGCGCGCTTCGCGCGTGAGTCTGCATCGCCCGGATCACTGTATGAGTACACGCGATGCTCGCTGCCGCCGTCGCTCGCCACCGTCACGGCCTGCGCGTTGTTCTTCGCCTATGCGATGACGGCCGCGAGCGTCATCGGCGGCTTTTTGAACTATGCCTACGTGTTTCTTGGCCGGTTCGGACCGCACGTTCCTGCGACCCTGCTGGCGTGCGCCTGCGCGGCCGTTGCGACGTGGGTCGCGTACCGCGATGTGAAGATCTCCGCGCGGCTGATGCTCTGGATCGAGACGGTTTCCGTTGTGCTGATCGCCTGCGTGATCGCGCTGACACTGGTGCGCCACGGACTGCACTTCGACCGAGCGCAGTTCGATGTGCACAGGATGTCGTTCGGCAAACTCCGGGTCGGGGGGATGCTGGCAATCTTCAGCTTCGTCGGATTTGAGAGCGCGACGACGCTGGGCGCCGAGGCTCGCGATCCGATGCGAACCATCCCGCGCGCGGTGATCGGAAGCGCGCTGCTTGCGGGAGCGTTCTTCCTGCTGTCGAGTTACGGCGAGGTGGTCGGATTTCGCGGATCGCCAACGACGCTCGCCGCGAGCACCGCGCCGATGCGGTATTTGGCGGCGCAGGTTGGTGTCGGGTTTGCGGGCGTGGTCATCGACGCGGGCGTACTCGTCAGCATGTTTGCCGCGACGCTCGCCTGCGTTATCGCAGCTTCGCGGGTTCTGCTGCTAATGGCGCACAACGGCCTGGCGCACGCGGGGTTGAGCAAAACGCATGCCCACAATCAGACGCCCGCCGCAGCGAGTCTCGTCGCGGGCATTGCCGCGCTTCTTCCCGCGGTTGTCCTGGCTGGTCGCGGGGTTAGCGGCGCGGACATCTATGGATGGATGGGGACGCTTGCGGTGTTCGGATTTCTGACGGCGTACATCGTCACCGCCGCGGCGCTGGCGGTGCACGTGCGGAGACAGGGAAGGCTCTCGGCGGCCGGGTTGGCGTTGCCGGTGAGCGCGATGCTGGCAATGTTCGTCGCGCTGGTAGGGAATCTTTACCCGCTGCCGGATGCGCCGTACCGGTACTTCCCGTACGTCTACCTGTTCTATTTGCTGGCTGCCTTTGCGCTGTGCCGGGGCGGTCTGGGGAAAGTCTCCGATCCGGAGTAAATCGCACCTGCCGTGCGCGTCATGCCTCGAAAAAAGTCGGCCTCCAGTAGGCCTCGCGCGTTGCAGCCGCCGCCAACATGCCTTTCATCTTTCTGATTTATAAGCTGTTATGGGCCGATCTTGGAGTACGCTTCTTTTTTCATCGGTCGACAAGGAAAGTCGTGACATTTACCTCACGCTTGTAGTACCAATGAATTCGCTACTTTTCCTACTCAGTGCAGGGGCTGTCCTTTGATGTTTGATCTTGGTGGCAAGCGTGCCGTCGTTCTGGGAGGAACCTCGGGGATCGGGCATGCGATCGCGCTCGCCCTGGCTGCCGCGGGCGCGGACGTGGTGGCGTCCTCGCGCCGCTCGCAAGCAGTGGACGAGACGGCCAAAGCGATCGAGCAGATGGGCGGGAAGACCGTCCGGGCGACCTCCGACGTCGCCGACCGGGCCTCTCTCGAACGCCTTCGGGAGCGCGTGGAGCGCGAGCTCGGTCCGGTGTCCATCCTGTTCAATTGCGCGGGCATCACGCAGCGCGTGCCGACGCTCGAGTGTACGGAGGAGCTGTGGGATTCGATCCTGGACATTAATCTGACGGGCACACTGCGCGCCTGTCAGGTCTTTGGCCGAGGGATGCTGGAGCGCGGAAACGGACGGATCATTAATATTGCGTCGCTGGCGACCTTTGTGGCGTTCATGGAGGTCGCTCCGTACGGAGCGAGCAAGGCCGGCGTCGGCGCGCTGACGAAGTCGCTCGCCGTCGAATGGGCGCGGCAAGGCGTGACCGTGAACGCGATCGCGCCCGGCATCTTCCCCACCGCCCTGAACAGCGCCATCATCGATTCGCCGCGCGGCAAGGAGTTGCTGATGCGCACGCCGATGGGGCGTTTTGGCAAGGTCGAGGAGCTCGCCGGGACCGCCGTGTTCCTGGCCTCCGACGAAGCAAGTTTCATCACGGGAGAGATCATCGTGGTTGACGGCGGCATGCTGGCCAGCGGAGTGAATCAGTGAAGGACGCGATACGAAACACGGATGGGCAGGGCAGCCGGCGCATTGATCTCGCGTACGTGAAGCTCGCCTCCAGCGAGATGGCGCGCGACATCAACCGCGACATCGTGCTCGAACTGATTCGCGCCAATCAACCTGTGGGACGCGCCGAGCTGGCGAGGCTCTCCGGCCTGCAGCCGAGCACCGTCTCGGCCATCGTCGAGCAACTCCTCGAAGAGAGCTGGATTACCGAAGGCGCCGCGGCGAAACGGCCGCGCGGGCGCCGTCCGACGATGCTGACGCTCAACGCCGAGCTCGTCACCCTTGTCGCCGACCTGCGCCCCGGCCAAGCGATTCTGGCGGTGGTTGATCTGAACGGCCGCTTTCTTGCGCGCGAGTCGGTTCCGCTCGCCTCCGATGCGGAGCGGGCGACGATCAAGATGGCCGAGGCGCTGGACGCGATGCGCCGTCAGCATCCGGAGAAGCGGGTCGAGGGCGTAGGTATCAGTGTGCCGGGCCGCGTGAATCCAGAGACGCAGCGCATCATTCTGGCGCCAAACCTGCACTGGGCGGACTTCGACGTAAAAAAGATTCTCTCCGAACGGCTGAATTTGCAGGTGGAGCTCGAAAACGCAGCGAACGCGTGCCTGCTGAGCGAGCTGTGGTTTGGCCGCATGGACGGTGTGCGCAACGCGGTGCTCATCACGGTGTCGGAAGGTGTGGGCTCAGCCATTCTTGCTAACGGGCAGATTCTTGCCGGACGCAGCGGACTGGCTGGGGAGTTTGGGCATATTCCGATCGACCCCAATGGTCCCGTCTGCGGCTGCGGGCAGCGCGGCTGCTGGGAGACGTTTGCTTCCAGCAAAGCGGCTCTGCGGTATTACGAAGAGCTGAACCCGGAGCAGCCGGCGACGCGAATTCAGGATCTGCTGAAGCTCGGCGAAGAGGGCAACACGAAGGCGCTGGCCGCCATGGAGCGTCAGGCGCGCGCACTGGGCAAGGGACTGCGGCTCGTGACCGCGGCTCTCTCGCCTGAGGTGGTGCTGGTGATCGGTGACATCACGTCGTCATGGGCACGCATCGCTCCGCTGGTGGAGGAGGAAATGGCCGCGACGATGCTCGCCGGTCCGCCGCCACGGCTCGCAGCGGCTTCAGACGGCGAGCTCGCCCGGCTGCGCGGTGCCGCGGCGCTTGTGCTGCAGCGGCACTCGGGCTACTACCGCTCAACACACGGAACACGCGAGAGTCCGCGGCCGGCCGCGAAGGCGATCGTTGAATAGAACTCAATTCATGAGCGTCAACCTGGAGAAAAAGATGCAACGTGCTGAACTTCGCCGGTCCCTGCTGACCCTTGCACTCACACTCGCGAGCGCGGTCGCAGCGTCGCATGCACAGAGTGCAAAGCCGCTCCCCTATCTCGACCCTTCCCTGCCCAAGGAGATGCGCGCGGCCGATCTGGTCGGACGCATGACGCTCGAGGAGAAGATCTCGGAGATGTCGAACAGCTCGGCTGCGATCCCGCGGCTTGGCGTGCCCGCGTATGACTGGTGGAACGAGGGCCTGCACGGTGTCGCGCGCTCAGGCTACGCAACGATGTTTCCTCAGGCGATCGGCATGGCCGCGACATGGGACGCGCCTCTGATTCACCAGATCGGCGATGTGATCTCGACGGAAGCGCGTGCCAAGAATAATGAGGCGCTGCGGAATGATATTCACTCGATTTACTTTGGCCTGACGTTCTGGTCGCCGAACATCAATATCTTTCGCGATCCGCGCTGGGGCCGCGGGCAGGAGACGTATGGCGAGGACCCGTTCCTCACGGCGACGCTCGGCAAGAATTTCGTGGAAGGCTTGCAGGGAACGAACCCGGATTACTTCAAGGTTATCGCCACGCCCAAGCACTTTGCGGTGCACTCGGGTCCTGAGAGCGAGCGTCATCGCTTCGACGTGACGCCTTCGCCACACGATCTGTGGGACACGTACATGCCGGCGTTTCGCGCGACGATCGTCGACGCGAAGGC